>JBDNAW010000027.1:0-21376 GCA_039768255.1 Akkermansiaceae bacterium
ACATTGATGCTCGCACAATGGAAATCCACCACGGTAAACACCACAATGCTTACGTGACAAATCTTAATGGAGCCCTCGAAGCCCACGCTGATCTCGCCGATCTTTCTCTCGAGGAACTTCAAGCAAAGATCGCTGACGTCCCCGCTTTGCGTAACAACGGTGGTGGCCACTTCAACCACAGCCTTTTCTGGAAGGTCATCGCTCCAGGTGGTGCTTCCGCTCCTTCTGGTGAGCTCGCTGAAGCCATCGACGCCGCTTTCGGTTCACTCGATCATTTCAAAGAAGAATTCGCCAAAGCGGGCGCAACTCGCTTCGGATCCGGCTGGGCATGGCTTGGCGTGAAAGCCGATGGCACTCTTGGTGTCTGCTCCACTCCTAACCAAGACAACCCACTTATGGGCGCAGCTGCTGGAACTTGCAGCTGCACTCCGATCCTCGGACTTGATGTCTGGGAGCACGCCTACTACCTCAACTACCAGAACCGACGCCCTGATTACATCGGCGCATTCTGGAACGTGGTCAACTGGGATGTCGTCGCGGCAAACTTTGCGGCGGCAAAGTAACAAATTCCTTCTTCAAAAACGCCCGTTGGAGTGATCCATCGGGCGTTTTTTATGGAGATGCCTCCTCTGGCTGTAAGCCGAGGCACGCCCCCAAACCGAAGAGCGCTGATCATCATCTCTTTTAATTAGAAAAAACTACCGAGGGACCTTCGACAGCCAGCCGCCTTTGATGATCCGGCATCGCAACCCACCTCGGCCTTTGAGGAATTCTTCCACGCCAGGAGCGCAAGCTTGGTTCATCCAGTAACAAGGCTTTGCTTCCTCTGACCCCTCAAATTCGAGATCGCCGATCTGGAAACGTTGCCCAATTAAAGAAGGGAGAGCGAGCCCACTGGTGACGACGTTTCTCCGAAAATTACGAGGATGCAACTCTGGGAGGTTAAACTCCGTCTTCACCGCATCATAAACAGCGTAGTCGAAAAAAGTGATCTGGCCTTTGTAGTCTTCTTGATAATTAAAAAAGCGATCTCCCACGATCCCACTTCCGGCCACGAGTTCGATTTCATCGTGATCAATGATCTCATGCTCTTCACGGCCTTTTCCATGACGTCCGTAGAAGTCGTGACCGTCAGAGATGAACAGATGATGGATGGTCGGATTCATGATTCTTCTTTCATCAGGCGAATACCATCAGGGCTTAGTAAAATTTTGCGCTGACGATAAAGGGCACCAGTGGCTTTTTTGAAGAGCTTTTTACTCACTCCGAGTTCGCGGTAAATTTCTTCCGCTGGTGAACGATCATGGAGGTTCCAGCAGCCGCCACGCGCGAAGAGTTCCGCGAGGATTTTTTCTTCGAGTGTCTCGATCCCTTCGCGGCCAGGTTTAGTCAACGCAAGATCGATTTTCCAATCAGGCCGAATGTCTTTAATATAAGCTTTCACCTCGTCGCCAATGCGGAAATCCCGGAAGGTTTCGCTCGCGAAAAGAAGGCCGTTGTGAATGCCATTCACCACCGCTTTAAAACCAAGATCGGTCTGGCCGTAGATGATTACATCGACCTCTTGGCCGATGTCGTATTGCGGCGCTTCTTTCCCGAGAAATTTTTCGATCCGCTGCGTCGCAATGATTCGATCAGTGCTACGGTCTTTCTTCACCGCCACCACAACCTTCCAACCTTCTTGCGGCCTCCCACGCTGCTCGCGAAATGGTAGGAGAAGATCTTTAGGTAAACCCCAATCAAGAAAACACCCAATCTTAGTCGCACTCAGAACATTTAAAACACCCACGCCACTCGGGAGAATTTTGGGGCGAGAGAGCGTTGCGATCGGGCGGTCTTCAGAATCACGGTAGAGGAAGACTTCGAACTGCTCGTTCTCAAGGCCCTCTTCCCGATCAAACGGAAGTTCATTTTTAGGGAGCAAAACCTCTTCCAACTCACCCGCATCGAGAAAGACGCCGATCGCTGACTCTCGAGAAATCGAAAGCGCTATGATTTCACCAATTTCAGCCACAGAAATTAAGGCTGAACCTCCGCGGCTGGTTTGGCAGGCTGAGTCTGTTTGGGCGGATCTTTATAAATCGTCACGAGACAGCCACCGACAGCAGCGAGAACAATACCAAGGAAAAATTTCCAGTCCAAGGCTCCAACACCTCCTTTGGGTGGATGCAGGCTCAGCGCAACAACCGCATTCACAATCGGCGCACCCGCAAAAATAATCGACATAACTGCGGAAGGGTGGCCGCCTTTACCGAAAGCCAAGAGAACACCCAGCGCACCAATCGCGCCCACCGTTCCTGCAATCAAGGCCCACCAAAACCCTTTTGCGGGCATGTTCAGGCTCGCGCCATTCATTTTTAAAAGAGCCAGAGGGGCAAGAACCGCCACAAGGAAGTAAGCCACGCCGACAATCAAGAAGGCCTTGTAGCGGCCAAACTCTGGATCTGCCATTCCCATCGCGCCCTTGTGAAGGAACACGCCATAAAGGCCCCAAAAGGCCACCGTCATCAGTGCAAATGTGAGCCAGTTCATCTTAGATTTTTCAGCCATTGATTGTGTTGCAGAGAGAGAATGCCTCAGGATGAGCCATCCGGCGACCGGAATTTCAAAAGACCCTCATAAAAATCTAATTTGATTTAATTTATTTTAATAAAATATTGAAATTTTAGGATTCCTACTCATTCTGATAAAAAATTCAGCCTATTCGATGAATCCCTTCTCAATTTTTTATGGTTCGCTTTTCAGCGTAGTCTTTCTGACGGGCTGTGCAGTAGACAGCCGTTGGGGGCCACCAAAGTCAGGGTTACGAGAGCCCATGGCTTGGCAGTATGAAGGAGCTTTTTTTCAAAAAGCTGCTCACACGGCTCCAGTCGCAATTCTCAATACTCAACTAGCTCCGCGAGCCACCACAGTAGCGCAAACGACAGAATCAACTGCTAACAAGGTGACCTTATATGGGAACTACGCTATCGCTCCACCGCATGCACCGCCAGCAGTTCAGCGTGCCGTAGCGGCTGCGAATCGACTCCAGAAATTTCCCTATCGGCGAGGTGGAGGACATGCAAAGCTGAATGACACGGCATACGATTGTTCAGGCGCGGTCAGCTATGTTCTCCGTGAAGCAGGACTCATGACTGACCAAATGCCCTCTTCTGGTTTTCTAAAATACGGAGAAGACGGCCCCGGAGAGTGGATCACAGTCTGGGTAAAGAATGGTCATGTTTACATGACTATTGGCGATCTTCGGTTCGATACCGGAGGCTTCCCTAGGTCAAATGGCCCTCGCTGGAAACCCACCGAACGAAGCACGATCGGCTTTCTTCCACGACACCCCTCTAGGCTCTAGTGATCCGTCATGCGAACACGGAAATATCGTTCTTTATTCATGTGAGGATCAAAGACGCTGAATAAATTAGCTTCACCGAAAAGACCGATTATACTGGGCTGTGTCAGCGGCTGAGTCCAGTTCTTAAGATCGTTACTCTCCTCAATGATCACTGTCCCTCCTGGGCGGCCAGTCAATTCAAAGGTTAAGCTCCCCCAATTTTTGATCTCTACTGATTTTTGAATCAGTGGGATATTTGTCACCATGGAATTTGCATCCATTGGATCACTCCCGCCGTTGAATTCATACCAATCAGCTTGAAGATCTCCATCCGAATCTTGGCTTTGAGAGCTTGTCCCGATGAACAACTCATCAAGATTCGAAAGCCGATCCGCATCAAAATCTCCACTTTTGACTTTTCTAAAATCAAATTTTCGAACCTCCAGCCCACCAGATACTCCAGATGCCGACCCCTGAGCAGAGTCGAACCCGCTACGGATCGACGAATCATTCCACAAGGTGCTATTCGTGAACACTTGCTCGCTCACCCACTTCCCTTGATGCTCCCCTTCTAAATCATGCAGCTGTTTTCTGATCGTCCACTCTCCTTCAACTTCCCCCTTTACCAGAGCTAGATCGAGCCGCATCCAGTCTGAAGGAGCCGTTGCACGGGGCATCCCTGCAATGACAGCCTCATCCGTAACCGCATCATAAGATGCATTATCAAAAAATTCTCCCGCGGGACCGAGCTCTAGCTCATCGAGGAAAAGCATCCCGTTAGAGACGGGAGTAGAATTTAAGGTGCTCGCCACTCGAAAAGCGACCGAATCAGGATCAAGCTGCTCCGTGACTCCAAGATTAAAAAGCGGAGACTCCTGAATCGCAAAATTTATCCCCCCAGTCAGTCGGAACTCAGCGGATGAAAATAAAATCTCTCCGGGCTCAATGGAAGTAGAAGCTTCGGTAATCGCCCGGGCATCTGGCCCACCCATAAGTTGCGCGCCTCCTGCAGCCGCCATCATCCACAGCTCACTGGCAAACCAATCAGGACTGTCATCCAACGGCGCTAAATCGCCTCCTAAAAAATTCGTCAATAAGACCTGCGTTCCAAGCGGTGTGCTCGCGCGGTCACGATAGTCAGATCCTAGCTGTAGTTCGATTCGGTTCGTAAACCCATCCTCATCCTGATCGTCGTCTGCACTCTCAAAGAAGACCGCCACGCGATCAATGACCAGACTTCCTCCTTCAGCAAAATTTCCTCCTCGTAGAGAAGGGTAGAACTCTGAATCACTATGGGCAAAATTATCAACCAATTCCTGAACCTGACCGATAAACACTGCTCCCGTATCAAGATTTTTTACCGAAGCTTGAACGAGAAATGTCTTGTTTGAAATTGCCTTTAGAACCTCATAGGTGAGCTCTAAATTCTGCGTGAGGTGATCCTGCACACTCGGCTCAATGACTTCGAGCTGCGTGACATCTTGATTCAAAAGGGAGCCCGCAAAGGCTACCTCAAAACCGTCAGTAAAACTTCCCGTGACGCTCACATTCCCGGCTCCAATTGTGGCTACGCGCTCCAAAGCTGTCTGGACATCGCCTTGTGTTGAAGACACCAAAAGGTCGGAAGTTTCTTCACCTTCAAAAATCAGGCGATACCTGTCACCCGCGCCAAATGCAGGACCACTCGCGAGCGGTATTGGTGAGATAAACTGAATTTCCGGCTGCACACCATCCTCATCACCATTCGCCAAGGTCAACACTTGCAGGCGCGCATGTGGGTAAATCCCGACTTCATGACCTGCGACTGAAATCACCCCTTCCGGCGCACCAAAGTAAGGCGCAAGGGTCAAGGTGCCCGTATGATGAGTCGCGCCTTGGCTCTGTAAATAAGGATACCCTGAGCGGAAAAGTTCGGCAGCTAGAGCCGTCGACTGGAAATTCGAATTTCCAAAAGGAAGGGGAATCGGCCGATCATTTTCATCAGTGCTCGAAGTGAAGCCGAAACGAAATGGCGTCTGATTCACATCCTTTGACAAATCAACCCGAACGGTAACCACCATGGTGAGACGATCCCAAACATTCAAAGTCACCGACTCAAGCTTTGCCAAATGCTGATAAGGAGCATTTAACGAGAGTTTACCATTGGATGAATCAACAACCCAATCATCATCTCCAGTCCATCCACCCTGCCCATTCAAAGGCCCATTCACGAAGCCATCCGCACCTTCAAAATCACTTTCCCACAAAAGCTCTCCGCAACAAAGAAGTGGAGCGATCGAGAGAACATAAACGAGGCGGGACATACTTTGGTAAAAGGAAAGCAGAAGTCAGCAGCTTCGGCGAGACCTAGAAATCACTCAATAATGAAGTGATAAGGCCCCGCTTGAGCGATGATACTGATCGTTTGTTGCGCAACATCTTTACGCATGATCTCCACGCCAAAAGATTCTTTAACCGTTCTACCTCCTTCGGAAATATTTTGCCCCTCTCGATATGGAAGAGTCAAAATCGCAAGCGAACCCTTTGGCACCTTAACCTTCATATGAAGTGCCTTCGCTTTCTTTTCCCAATGAACATGAATCTCGCCAGAAGGAGCACGATAAGTGGCCTTTACCCATGTCAAATCATCCCCTTCCGGAATACGCGGAGACACGTGAAACTGGCGGAAGCCAGGTGAAGTGGTGTCGATCCCCGCAAGGCGACTCATCATCCATTCAACCACTCCACTTCCTTCAAATTCTTTCCGCGCAGGATCAGCCCAAGGGCTCTTTGGGTTAGAAACAAGCTCAAAGGCTTTTTGTTGATTTCCAGTTAAGGTCAGGACGGAAAGGAGGGGGTTCGCGGAGAGAGTATCAATATCTTTGACTTCCGTCAGATTTTTCAAAAGAGCATCAATGACCGGCTGACGTGTTGGCGCATCCATCACCGAAGAGCGCAGCGCAAGCACTGCCGCAGACTGACCCGGCACTTTCATCTGCCCCTTTTCATCAAGGTATTGCTTTTTAAACTGATTACGAATTCGTGCAGAGTAGTCGCGATATCGGATCGAGTTGTTCGGCATATTTGACGGCGCGGCGAGCTCATACATGAGACGGCTCGTCATCCCGAAATAACAAAGGTCAATGAACTCTGGGGATAGTTCGGTTTTGAACTGGAGAGGCTCCCCCCAAATCCTGCCCTTAATCGTAGGATCAGATTGCTCACGCCGCACCATCTGTTTCTCCATCTGCACCCAAGATTTTTTGACCACGGCAGGATTTCCCCCCATCCACCATACAGTATGCGGAACGGCGATGGCTGCATCAGAATGGACCGGAGCCAGCTTCTGCTTAGGCCCACCGGGGAAATACCCGAGCTTATTCTGACCTGCATAAACTTTGTTCACCCAGTCAGTCAGCACGGGGAGAGATTCAAAAAGGTAGCTTAAATCACGAGCAGAACGTTGCACCTGATGCCCTGTTCCAAGGGCAGAATCATTTCCGCTGACATAAGCATCAAGACGCTGCTTCAGGGTGGCGACATTTCGCTTAAAAATTCCATTTAGAACCTCATTGCTACTCTCGAAAGTGGCCACCTGCTCTACCGGGCTGAGCTTCCGTTCTTTCCCAACGGTAAAATGAGCCACCTCACTCCAAGGCCCAGTGACATCTTTCTGATTCGTCACCCGCACTTTCCAAAAAACCTTCTGATCCGCTTTCAGAACGCTCCCCTGCCAAGCAAGAAGTCCTCGCTGACTACTCTTAGTATTCTTGGCCTTCCACAAATCGGCAGTTTCCGGAGTCAGCTTTTCTGGAGAGGAAGCAGCCAAGATCTCATATCCCTTCTGCATTCCTCCACGACCTTTCCCGGTAAGATTCCATGAAAATTGCGGCGTAGCGGACACCCCAACCGGATTCGGTTCAGATTCCACTCTTAAATGAATCGGAGTTAGCTCGGCAGCACCGAGCATCCCAATGGTCAAAAGAAGGAGGCTTGTGACTTTCATGTGCAGAAAAAGAAACGCGAGGAGGAGCAAAAGCGCAAGTTTACTTGTATTTCCTCAATACACCCCGTCCACTCCACCTATGCAGCCGCGCGCCCTTCTTTTTGACTTCGATGGCGTCATTCTCGACACCGAATGGCCAATTTATCAAACGTGGCTCGCCTTCTTCGAAAAGCACGGTCAGCAACTCCCACTTGAAACTTACATCAAGTGTATCGGCTCAGATTTTGAAACTTGGTCACCCGAACAACACTTCGAAGAACTCACGGGCCTCAAACCAGACTGGGAGGACTTTCATGAAACAAGAAATGTCGAAATTCGCCAAGAAGTGGCAAAGCTCGATATCATGCCCGGACTTCGTGACCTCCTAACCTTTATCCAAAATCAAAAGATTCCCTGCGCCGTTGTGTCTAGCTCTTCCCACTCCTGGGTCGATCATTGGCTTGAAAACCATCAGCTCATGCCCTTTTTTACAAAGGTAGTGTGTCGTGGAGATGCCCCGCGCATTAAGCCTGCTCCCGATCTCTTTGTAGAAGCCTGCCGTCAGCTTGATCTGCCGGCTGCCGATTGCTTGGTCATTGAAGACTCTCGTAATGGACTCATTGCAGCGCATGACGCCGGCTGCCCTGTCGCCGCCATTCCGAATCGCATCACAGCATGTATCGATTTCTCAAATGCGGAGTTTCAGTTCACTGACCTCCCTGGATTGCATGAATTCCTTAGGAATACGGTCGCTTCGGAAGAATCCTCCCCTTGATTAGCTCTGGGACTCGGACCTCTAAGTCATCATTCTCATCGAAATCACACCACCCTAGATGCTTCAGCGGAAATAACTTACGATTCCGGATCGCCGCCGCGTGACGCCGGACGCCATCGCGATCTGACTCAAAATACGAAGCCTTTTCCGCTCGAGCGATGACATCATCACCATACTTCTCGTCTTCTAGAGGGCCCTCGTCATCCCGCTCCTTACGCCGTGCAGGATTGATCCCTTCAGCTCTTGGGGTGAACGAGAGCGCTGAGGCGCACTCTTATCCTCGCGCTTTTTCTAAGATGCCATAAGGCCCCGATCAGCTTTCTGATCGGGGCCTTATGGCGGACAGAGAGGGATTCGAACCCTCGGAGACATTGCTGCCTCACACGCTTTCCAAGCGTGCGCATTCGACCACTCTGCCATCTGTCCGTTTAAGAGATTTTTTCGGTCGGGCGCGCAAGCTAGCGATCAAGTTCACCACTGGCAACAGAAATATTTCTTACTCTTATTTTCCAAGGCTTTCCTTTTTTTCAAAAGCCTCTATTTCAATCCCAACTCAGGTTCCCCCCCATCTTCATGGACTTCCAACACCGCTACGAAATCAAACGTAAACTCGGTCAAGGCGGGCTTGGCGCCGTCTCTGAAGGGTATGACCATCACCTGCAACGCAAGGTTGCGATCAAACGTCTTCTGGCAGAAGAGGGAAACGAGAAAAAGCTTCATGAAAACCTCATGCGCGAGTGTCATTCACTTTCTGCGCTCAACTCGCCTCATATCGTCAGTCTTTTCGATATTGGCCAAGACGAGGGCGGCTCCTTTGTGGTGATGGAGCTCTTGGAAGGGGAAACCCTCGAAGAGCTCATCAACCGTGCTCCTCTGACCGAGGAAGATTTTGTCACCATTGCAGAACAATGCCTTGAGGGCCTACTAGCAGCACACGATGCACACCTCCTCCACTGCGATCTTAAGCCATGTAATCTCATGATCACCTGGCTCGCCAGCGGACGTCTACAGATTAAGCTGCTTGATTTCGGTCTCGCAAAATTCGCTCCAGAGCCCTCGATTCAAACGACGACTCACAGAGACTCGCTCTTTGGCTCGATCTACTTCATGGCACCTGAGCAATTCGAGCAAAAGCCGATCGACGCCCGTACTGACCTCTATTCGCTTGGCTCAGTCTTTTATTACGCCCTGACCCAGACTTACCCCTTCAACGGGGAAAGCGTTACGCTCGTGATGGCCTCCCACCTTCAGGGAAACTACAAAGACCTCCGCGAATACCGACCTGATCTCAATCCTGATCTTTGTAATTGGGTGATGTCACTCATGGCTCTCAATCCAGATGATCGTCCAGATTCTTGTGAAACTGCACTCGGTCAACTCATCGGAGTCCGCCAAGGCACCTTCCAGCCACCCCAACCCGAAGGGGTAGAAATGATGACCCATCCGGTTGAGATTCAAGCCGAGACCATGAAGCCCGTGCTCCCAACGAGGGCCACCGTTCAAGTTCAAATTCCAACCGCCTCGGATACCGCGCTAGGACAGACTTACGTCCAGCCGACGCTTGCATCTGCTCAGAAGCAGCCTCTTCCGAAATGGCTCTGGCTAGCGGTTGTTGGAGGGGGGCTCCTAATCGGGCTCATTGCCATGATGTCCGAATCAGACCACGAAGAACAAACGGACATCACACAGCCTGAATTTCATGAGGAAAAAACGACATCAAAGTCTACTCCAAAAGTGGGCAGAGCTCTCTCTCGTGAAGAAACTTCGACCCTCCTTCGTGATTAGAAAATTTAATGAGTAAGCGTGCTCGCACTTTTCATGTGAACTCTAGGTGCTACGGGGGCGGTGATCCAAACATTTTACCCCATGAGGGTCTTGACCTTTGTTCTCCGTCCTCTGCCTAGTCGCCAGCGTCATGGCGCATTAGCTTCAGAAAGCTCGATGGGGGGTGTAAATCTACTCTTTCCGCTGAATCTTTACTCCTTCAGCAATCATTTTAACCTGAGCGCTACTGAGCTGCCCGGGTCGAATGGTGATCTCTCGAAGCGAGGTCATTTTTTGCAATAACGGAAGCTCTGCGATTGTAGTCCCTCTGAGGTCAAGCCCCGCTAGGGACATCCCATTCAATTGGCTCATGCCATCGAGCTGGACTCCGCGAATATCAAGCGTTCGAAGATCAAGAAGGCGTAAGAGTGAGAGCGCCGGCCCACGAGATTCAGTAGTAAATTTCCCAAAAGGCCGATAGAAGCTCCTCACCCCTTCTCCACCGATACGAAGATGACGATGGTCAGGATCATAAGTGAATATCGGACTTTTCCATTCTGGGTTTGAAATCATCAGAACCTCTTTGATGATTTCACCCTGCTCTTGGCGCGACTCTCGCTTAAGGCAGTCGTAAATGACCATCTTTTCGATGAGTTCTGTGCGATTTTTCCCACCGCTTCCAAGTCTCTGGAGAAGCCGAATCAGATCAGACGCAGGCAAGAGGCCATTCTCTTGAACAAGGCCTGAAAAATCAGAAATCAAATTCAAAAGATCCTGCTGAGGCCCAGGCCTTTTTCGATAGCAGAATTCCGCTTCGGCAAAACGCTGCTTCATAAAAAGGGTGAATCCTTTTTGCGTCCAAAGAGGATTCTCCACTTTGGGATTCTTCTCGAGAGAACGATCAATAAATTGCAGTGAATTTTCAATCGCGTTTAAAGTAATCGCCTCATTAATCATGAGATTGTGAAAGAGCAGAATGGCAGCTTCAGGATCATCCGCTGTCGCCTGATCGAGAAGAACAGAAGAAAAGGCACGTTCTTGCTCGAAATTCGCAATCGCGATTTGGCTTCGATCGAGTGACTCTTCACTTTGCCTCAGTGCTTCGCTTGTTTCCTCGTAGCTCTGGCGAATTTTTTGCGTAAACCAGAGGCCCGTGGCCAAGAACAGCGAAGAAAAGAATAAGACCAGAAGGCAAGGTTGGCGATTGCGTCGATAAAATCGGCGTGCTTCGCGAAAAAACCCAGTCGATTCCACTCGCGGGCTAAAACCTTCAATATGACGGCGAATATCTGCCTCCAAGGCATTCACGCTCAGGTAACGCTCATGAGGTTTCGCGGCGCAGGCTTTTTCCAAGATCGCCGCAAGTGCTCGTGATTCAGGCGGCTTGACCTCGCGCGCGCTCGGTTTCTCAAGGGTAGCGAGCTCGTAAAGAAGACAGCCAATCGAGTAAATCTCAGTCTGAGCACTCTTGGTTGAGCGATGATTTTCTTGCTCCGGAGCCATGTATCCGGGGGTTCCCTTTACCACCACCTCAAGCTGATCACCGTAGAGATCAGGATCGAGAAGAGAGACCGAGGTATGATCTTCGGTATCACTTCGCTCAACCTCCCCCATCCCCCAATCGCAGACCTGGACCTCACCAAAGTTTCCAATCTGAATGTTTTCCGGCTTCAAATCTAGATGGAGAACACGCTGAGAATGCGCGTATGAGATGGCCTCGCAAATTCGAATAATAATCGAGAGACGACGCTGATAAGGATAATCTTCGAGGCCTCTACCTGCGCGGAGATTCGAGAGCACTTTCCGAAGCGAGAGACCAGTCTTGAGTTCCATCGTAAAGAACGGTCGATCATGTTCATCAATCCCCATATCAAAGAGCTTGATGATATTCGGGTGCTCAAGCCGTGCCGTAATATGTGCTTCACGTAAAAACGCATCGTAACGCTCAATGGGAATGCCTTTCTTCGGATGTGCTAACGCTACTCTTCGCTCGGTACGTTGATCATACACGCTATAAACCTCCTTCATCCCACCCTTACCGATGAGCTTCCGCTCACTGTAACGAACATCAATTCGAGCGAGAGTATGATAAAGTGGACATAGCTCTTCGGTGAGTTCATTTGAGAAGCTGCAAAGGCTCTCTTCCGCTTCATCATAAAGCTGCGCGTATGTGTCTTGAGTGACTGGCATTAGACGAGGTCGGTAGGATCAATGACTTCAAGATCGCGCTTGAGAATTTGGATTTCTCTCAAGAGCATTGTCTTCACGCGATGCTTCAAAATATAAACCGTGTTTGTTTTAATACTCAGTTTTTCTGCGATCGCCTCAACACTCTGCCCTTCAAGAGACATCGTAAAAACATCGACCGCATTTCCCGAGAACACATTCCGAGCACGCTCGAGCGCCAGCTCTACGACATATTTTTGCCACTCATTCTCCACCCGAGCCTCAATCTCGGGCGCATTAGTAAGATTCCCCGAAATCACCACCGCTTCGTCATCTAAACTAGCACCGTTCGGTTCACGCATTTTGGCGCTGATCATATTGATCGCGGTATTGCGGATTAGACGTGCAAACCAAGTACGAAACTTCGCCCGCTTAGGATCACGCTCATAAGTCTTCAACCCCTTCCAAAGCCTGAAAGCCACTTGCTGATGGGCATCTTTTAAATCAGCTTCTCGAAACCCCATACTTCCAAGAACCTTGGAAATGAAAGGATCATAAAACATGAGCAGCTCACTCCATACCAAATCACTCTCCTCATCACGAGCACGCTGCAGCAGTGACACTCTCGTCATCAGAGGATCGGCTGAGTGATACTTCGTTGTTAAAGGCATAAAATCGCACAACTCGTTAAACGCTGAGTTCTCACACGTCAAAACATCACTTTAAACTCTTCAAGCCCAGCAATTCCTCTCACGAGCCTGTTCGCAAAAAAAAAATCATTCTCTGTATAGAACTCCCTTCCCTCGTTGTTTATAAGTCTAACCGAAGGCTTAACCTCCGGCCAATAACACAACCCATCGACCATCGAACGATAACGAATCATTTATGAAGCTCAAAAAACATTCGACTGGCTCGAGTAGCGGCCTCAAGGCTGCCGCTTGTGCCCTATTTATCACAATAAATGCTGAAGCTGGCACCATCCTTCACTACGACAGTAACGGTGAGAATGGTCTCAGCAGAATCGACAGTGCCACAGACAATACCTTAGTCTCCTCATCTGTTGCGATCAATTCACTTGGTAACCATGCCACTTTCGCAGCCATTCATAACAGCCAAAATAACGTTGATGGCTTAGGAACTGCAAACGATATCATGTTCCGCTTCGGCTCCAGTGCTGGTGGAAATGGCGCGATGAGCGGGGCGCTAACCGTTGCTCATATGAATGCTGGCCCTTACCTTCAGTTGAATTTCACCGCTGCTCAAACCATCGATTTTGACGGTTTAACCTTCAAACTCTTCAACAACTCCAATAATGCGTCCAATTACGGAGCGCGTGACGTCGGCCTTTTTGTCAACGTCAATGGTGGAGCATTCTCCCAGTTTGGAGCTTTAGATACCTCAGCGACCGGTAACGGACAGCAAGGCACAATTGTCTTCAGTGATTCCCGCACCGTCAATGCGGGCGAGGAGGTCATCCTCCGCTTGACCTTTACCGACCGGACCCGCACCAATAATGACCTACAGGCTGCGACTCGTATCGGTGCGATCGATATTTCCGCGACTGCTATCGCTATTCCTGAGCCTGCTTCGGCACTGCTGAGCGGATTAGGCATACTCGTTTTGCTTCGCCGTCGCCGCTAATCACGCGTCGATCAAAAAGTTACCCACCTAAGCTCTACGGCTGGTTTGCGACAACTCGCAACCAGCCGTTTTTTTACCTCACCAAACCTACATTACTCTGTTGTGCCACCTCACAAGTGATGTCTCGCGTTTTACCATTTGTGCTCGTGACCAGAAAAAAGAGGCCATGATCCCAGAAGTCTGAGCATCTCAGACCTCTCGCGCGACGCCCCCCTCATGCCGTCGATAGATATCCGATGACCATCGTCAAAGAGGTAAACACAATACCTCAAACTCAGGGTCACGAAAGAAATCACTCAGCCTCAATTGAGGCCACCTCCAACTTAAATATTCCGGGCGTTTTATCTGCTAAGATAATTCCAATTTCACGGACTTCCGCCGGATCGAATTTGTTCTTCAACTCACGACCGCGCCAACTTGCTTGGAGTTTGAAAAACGGAACCGTTACATCTGTCCATTCGCCCTTCTTGGTTGGGAGATCAGCTTGGAAAGCAACACGCCCAAAACGGTAACGTTCGTTGGTCGCGAGGCGGAGTTTATACGTTCTTCCATCTCCTTTGACACGGAGTTTCACTCCCTTTGCAGCTGATAAATTCCACTTCCCTTCTGCAACGCGCCAAAGTGAAAACCCTCCGTTATTTTCCAGCGAAAGAATACCCGAGAATATCATCGAGCCACTTTCATTACGCTTCAACTTCCCCTTCGAAAGCCCACCCATCACCCCGTCATTGGTGATTTTTCCAATCATTTGTTTTGGATCGTTTTTAAAATTCACCAGATCTGCAGTGAGTGTGCCACATCCCAAAAGGGCCATAAGAGAGAGGGTTTTCATCATCTGATGAAGGTGACACACTTTTAGATTTCTGCCCCCTTTTCCTCGAACATAAAAAAGCCGTTCCTCGTCAGAAGAACGGCCTTTGAAAATTGATCTCTCAATCAGAGAATTACCACTTCTGGGCACGTGTGTGACTGAAATAAGACTCCGCACCAAGCTCAGGTGGGAATTCAGTGAGACCATCGCGAGGATTCATCTCAATACGGTCGTCTTCTCCGCAAGAAGCGTAAGGTGGCTTGAAGGTACCGTGGTAAGTTGGGCAACGGAAGGTCAAGAGCTCATAGAAACCATAACCAACACGGCGAAACATCCGGTGAGTTCCGTCAACGAGGCCGAAAGACCAGCCTGCCTTACCGCCATCAGTAGCGGACTTCCGCACGATTTGCTCAGGCACTTCCATAACACCGTAAACGATGTTACTAAGCGCACGGCCAAGCTTGCGATTTGAATTATACTTGGATCCCGGAGGAGCCTGAATGTCTGCCATTACAGGAGCAGCCATCCCTAAAGCGAGTGTGATCAGTAGGAGCTTTCTCATTACGATTACGATATGACCCAAATTCCGGAGCCATGGCAATGGAAAATTCACCCCAACAGGCAAAATTGTCACTTAGGACTCACCAAGTGCACTCGATTCGGGATTGTCATCACCATCCAACTTACTAGAGTGCCATCAGCCTCGATGAGACAATTTCTGAGATTCTTCCAAAAGCCATTACCACTTTGTGCATTGGGCGTCACCTTATTGTCTGGAAACCTCAACGCTCAGGAAAGCTACGTCGCAGTAGAAGCCCATTCTGGGAAAGTCCTCCTAGAGCTCAATGCAGATACCAAACGGCCCGTCGCTTCTCTGACGAAAGTGGCGACTGCGCTTGTCATTCTCGATTGGGCAAAGCTCAGCGGCACCAGCATGAGCACTTACGCCACCGTCCCACAGGAAGCAGCTTACCTTGGCGGCTCCAACCCCATGGCCCTAGCCGCTGGTGATCAGATCACTCTTCGCGAAGCAATGTATTCAATGATGCTTGGTTCTGATAATGTCGCCGCGCTCACTCTCGCCGACCATGCTGGCCGCTCAATCATGGCCCGCGGCTCACGTGCACACACCCCAGTGGCAGCATTTGTCACTGAAATGAATAATCTCGCCCATGCTCTCGGAATGACCCGCACCCAGTTTGCAAATCCACATGGCATGGACACTGCACAGCAAAAAGGCACTTCCACAGCTCGTGACATGGCCGCCCTTTCCATTTATGCGATGCGCAATACGGGCTTCCAGTATTACGTAAAGCAGAAATCACGCACGATTTCCTCTACTCGTCTTGGGCAGAAACGCGCCTTTAGCGTCAAGAACACCCACAACCTCATCAGCCAGATGGGGATCAATGGAATTAAGACCGGCACCACCGTGCTCGCGGGGCCTTGTCTTGCAACAAGCGCTCAGAAAGCAAACATCGTGCAAAAAATGCCGAATGGGAGCACCCGTCTGACCCCGCGCCGCCTCATCATCATCTGCCTTGGGAGCCCGGACCGCGATGCCCGAACAAAACAGCTTATTCAGCAGGCTTGGCCGCTTTATGACAACTGGATGGCTCAAGGCCGCCCGACTCAAAACATAAAGCGCGAAATCATTTCCGTTCCCAAGTTCTAAACCATTTTCACAACACACACATCCACAACAAACAAACTATGCGTATCGGAGTTCTAAACAGCGGGGGCGATTGCCCAGGTCTAAATGCAGTCATTCACGGAGTTGTCGGTGCCGCTGATGCCAACGAGTGGGAAGCAATCGGCTTCCATGACGGCTTTGAAGGCCTCTTAATGGGTGACGAGGGCTACCGTATCCTTACCCCGAAAGACACCGCTGGAATTTTAAAGCTTGGAGGCACTATCCTCGGTACCACCAATAAAGGAAACTTCGCCGCTAAGCTTGGTGAAGGTGATGTCGCTCGTGTTCCTGCAGACATCGTGGCACGTGCGAAAGCCCGTCTCGATGAGCTCGGGATCGATGGCCTCGTCGTGGTCGGCGGAGACGGCTCCCTCACCACCGCTCAGCAGCTTTTTGAAGAAGGCTGGCCCATCATCGGCGTGCCCAAGACGATTGATAATGACCTCACCGCGACCGCGATGACCTTTGGCTTCGACAGTGCCGTCCAATGCGTTGTTGATAATCTCGACCGCCTCCAGACCACCGGCGCAAGCCACAAGCGCGTGATGGTTCTTGAAGTGATGGGGCGTCACGCCGGCTGGATCGGCCTCTACGGTGGCATGGCTGGTGGTGCTAACATCATTCTCCTCCCTGAGATCCCTTTCTCTTATGAAAAAATCGCAGAGACCATCAAAGAGCGCGAGGCCGAAGGCTACACCAGCTCCCTCGTAGTCGTCGCTGAAGGCGCGAAAAGCCCAGATGGTGTCCTTGCCACCATCGATGCCAATGACGGTGGTGAAGTTCGCCTCGGCGGCATCGGCCAACAAGTAGCCGATGGCATCGCTCAGCTTACTGGAAAAGAAACCCGCTGCACCACCCTTGGCCACGTCCAGCGTGGTGGGTCTCCGACTGCGCTCGACCGTATCCTCGGCGTGCGCTTTGGAGCGATGGCTGCTCAGCTCGCCGCTGATGGAAAATTCGGTGAAATGGTCAGCTATCAAAGCTATCACGTTGATTCCGTCCCCATTAAGGAAGCGGTCAAGCACCTGCGCCTTGTAGAGCCGGACTCTGAAGTCGTCGTCGCAGCTCGTGCGATTGGCACCTGCTTCGGGGACAAGTAATCCTTTTTGAAAAATGAGTGCCCTTCTCGATCTCCTCCACCGCAATGCGCGGCTCTCCCTCGAAGAACTCGCCGATCAGCTTGGCTCTTCGGTTCAGGATGTTGCTGCTGAGCTTTCAACCCTAGAAAAAAACGGCACGATCCAAGGTTATCAAACCATGGTCGATCCCGCGCGTCTGGATACCGATCGCGTGACTGCGTTTATCGAAGTGAAGCTCACTCCCGAGCGCGGTGGTGGCTTTGACCGCCTCGCACGTCGGGTTGCCCGTTTTGGTCAAGTGACTAGCTGCTACCTTATCAGCGGCGGATATGATCTCCTGGTCCTCGTAGAAGGTGAAAATCTGCTTGATGTGGCAAACTTCGTCGCACAGCAACTCAGCACACTCGATGGCGTCGTCTCCTGCGCTACTCATTTCCGTCTGAAGTCTTACAAAGAAAACGGCTTTGTCTACGGCGTGTCAGATGATGTCGAACGACTCCCAGTTTCCCCCTAAATGAATATCGAGGAAAAACTGGCCGATCATCTCAAGGCCATCCCCCGTTCGGGAATTCGTGACTTCTTTGAGCTCGTGATCGGGCGAGATGATGTCATCTCGCTTGGCGTCGGAGAGCCGGATTTTGTCACCCCATGGCGGGTGCGAGAGGCTGCTATTCTCTCACTCGAAAAAGGCGAAACGAGCTACACTTCAAATCTTGGCCTCCTGAGCTTACGAGACGAAATCAGCACTTATGTTGAGAATTTTTTCGGGATCAAATACGAAGGTGCGAGCGAAGTGCTCATCACCGTCGGCGTCTCCGAAGCACTTGATCTTGCTCTCCGGGCCTTAATCAATCCGGGTGACGAAGTCATTTATCACGAACCCTGCTACGTTTCCTACTCACCGAGCATCGTCATGGCTCACGGAGTCGCGGTGCCGATCTCGACCACCAAGAAGGACGGCTTTTCCCTCAAGCCAGAAGCCCTCGCCGCGACCATCACCGACAAAACAAAAATCGTGATGCTCAACTTCCCTACCAACCCTACCGGAGCAGTCGCTTCGCCGGATGATTTGGAGGGAATCGCAAAGCTTTGTGTCGAACATGACCTCATCGTCATCACTGATGAAATCTACAGCGAACTCCGCTACGATGATCAAGAGCATGTAAGCATCGCCACCCTTCCCGGAATGCGTGAGCGCACTATTCTCATGCATGGTTTTTCTAAGGCCTTCGCCATGACCGGCTTCCGCCTTGGCTACGCTTGCGCGCCTCCCGCTCTTATCGAGGCGATGATGAAAATCCACCAATATGGCATCCTCTGCGCACCGATCACTAGCCAAATAGCTGCGATGGAAGCACTCAAAGGAGGCGAAGATCTTTATGCTCCGATGAAGAAAGAATACCACGCTCGTC
The DNA here is from genome assembly GCA_039768255.1 of Akkermansiaceae bacterium. GTDB lineage: Bacteria > Verrucomicrobiota > Verrucomicrobiia > Verrucomicrobiales > Akkermansiaceae > SW10. The sequence continues at coordinate 18,631 of JBDNAW010000027.1, forward strand.
GTGACTTCCTCGTCGAACGCCTCAACGGCATGGGCATCGAGTGCCACCTCCCCGGCGGTGCGTTCTACGTCTTCCCAGACATCAGCAAATTCGGACTCAGTAGCCAGGACTTCGCGATCAAGCTTCTCGAAGCGGAACAAGTAGCCGCGGTCCCTGGAAACGCCTTCGGCGAATGCGGCGAAGGCTTCCTCCGCTGCTGCTATGCCACCGGTATGGATGATCTCAAGGAAGCGATGACTCGCCTCGAACGCTTTATTTCTACCCTTTAAATTCCCCGATGAAAGAGCAGCTCGCCCTCTGGAGAAAGGACCGTACCCTCGCGCACGTCGTGCCTTTCGCGGTCTTCATGATCTTCAATCTCCTCAGCCAATTCATCGGCGAAAAAATGCTCTGGGAGCACGATGCCGCTCCCTGGTATCGCCACTATCCGGACCAGCTCTTCTATCCGCTTCAGACCCTCTTCACTGCAGCGGCGCTCGTTTTTTTTTGGCGTCACTACGAGCTGAAGTGGGACCGTAAAAAAGTCGGAATTGGAGTCATCGCGGGCCTCATCGGAATTGGATTCTGGCTCCTCCCGACCACGCTTTACGATCACCTCGGAATGACTGGTAAGCCCGAGAGTTTTTTCGAGAAACTCACCGGTCTCGCTCCGCGAAAAGATGGATTCGATCCCTTCGTCTTCGAAAGCGCCTTTGCGAGCTACTTTTCACTCACCATGCGCCTGCTCCGAGCAATCGTCATCGTCGCTCTGATCGAAGAAATATTCTGGCGCGGCTTTCTCATGCGCTTCCTTCTCGATATGGATGGCGATTACTGGAAGCAGCCATTCGGAAAAGCCTGCCGCCTCTCTTTCTTCGTCGTCACCTTCGCCTTCGTCCTCGCCCACGGCCCTCTTGATTGGGCAGGGGCTCTCGTTTATGGTTCTCTCACTTACGCCATTACCGTCTGGACTAAGAACCTCCTTGCCGTCGTCGTAATGCACGGCGTGGCAAACGCCACAATGGCTTGGTATTCTTTATATTATGGCAAACTAGGGCTTTGGTAATTTTTTTGATATTGGGAAGGACTTTTACCGAGTCCATATTTAATCCCCCCTATGAGCGAGACTATCGATGCCCCCATCACCCAAAAAGAAGCACGTCTGCGACTTGGGCTCGGAAAACGTGATTGTCTCGCGGATTATCTTCCGAGTTGGCTCGATGCTGAAGAACGTCTCGCAAAGCTCGTGGTAGAGACAGATGACCTCCTCACTCGTGCCAAATATGAGGCAGACCTGAAGTCCCTTCGTCAAATTATCGAGGTTCTTCGCAATACTCCAAGCCACCCGAAGCGCTCATACGGAATGTGGGTTTGGGCTGCACTCGTGGCGGTAATGTTTGGTGCGGGACTAATCGGCTACTTAAAATGGGTCGTTCAAGAAGGAAAGGAAATGCCTACCGGCCATCTCTCTTTTGATGATCAAAAAGCCCAGTTCACAAAGGTCTTAGAAATACGCCGCTGGAGTGAAGCCGAAGAAATTCTTACCTCTCTGTCCGAACAGGATGCCCCTGAGGATTGGATTTCAGAAGCTCGCGCGCAAATCTCTCAAGGCCAAGCAGAAGAGCAAGGCCAGCAGGTCGGCTTCCTAATTGGAAATGCACAAGCTGCCCTTGAAGCAGGCCGCCTCACCGATGCTCGTCAATTTTGTGACCAGATCGAGAGGATCCAGCCCGATCACCCGAAACTTGCCAAACTCAGAAGCCTTATCGATGAAGGTCTTCTTCAAGTTCGCCGTATGCTCATCATTCAGACGACCCAGAATTCCATCGAGGTTGGGAACTGGCAACTCGCTGAGAAAAACCTCGCTGAACTCATCAAACTCCATCCAGACCATGCCGAGATCGCACGCTTACGCTCACGGATCGACGAAATGCGCGCCACCGTCGAAGAAGATCGCGCCAAGGCCAACGAACTCCTCACCAAAGCCCGCCAGCTAGACAACGGCACCTATTCCGCCGAAGCTCTCTCAATTCTTGAAGAAGCCATGCGCATCGCCCCAAACGACGAACTTCGTTCTTTTTACAAAAAGGTATCCGCATACGGACGTGCGCTCAAAGTTCCAAGTGAATATAAGACCATCGCTGAGGCGATCCAGGTAACGCGCGAAAATGACCGTATCCTTCTCGCCAAAGGCACCTACCAAGAATCACTCACCATTCCTGCTGGCATCGAAATTATCGGAGAAAGTCGGAAGTCCACCATCATCGAGTATGAGGGCGCCAAAGGCTCTGTCATCACCTTAAACCAACCTGGAAAAAAATCCCGTATCGCATCTCTGACCCTCCGCCACCGTGGCCTCGTGAATGAGAACGAGCGCTACCCAGTCGTCGCCGTCAGCGGAGCCCGCCTTCAGCTAGAAGATTCCAATGTCAGCAGCGCTAGCGGTCACGGGATCGCAGTGATCAATGGCGGCACTGCAGAACTCGCACAGTGCGAAATATCTCAATCAGGTTGGGATGGCATCGTCGTCCAAGGGGGGAAATCCTCCATCTTACTTGCGAACGTCACTTGCCGCGATAACCTTCATAACGGTCTCGATTTCTGGGAAGGTGGCAGCGGCCGGATCGAAGACTCACAGTTTCTCAAAAACGGACGCTCCGGCATCTATGCCATCGAACCTGCCGGAAAAATCGAGATCATCTCCACCCGCAGTGAGCACAATCGCCAACTCGGCTTCTACCTTCTCTCTGCCCCATCCCTTTCTGTC
>JBDNAW010000028.1:0-18812 GCA_039768255.1 Akkermansiaceae bacterium
GATTGCGTGGCATCCCCTCCTTGTGAGTAGGCTGTCCCATCATAGAGAAGGCCGAAGGAATTCCCACTGCGAGTCAGGACGAGATGATGCCAGCGGCGATCTCCTAATTCTCCTTCTTCATCATCTTGAGCAGATGCTCGGCATAGGTCTTCCCCAGCTCAAGCTGCCCTTCGTGATCGTAATGCCCTTTATTGATACGCTTAAAACCATCGGTATCAAAGCAGGCCACATTCTTCGTATCCTTGGCCACCGTTTCTAGGGCTTTGCGCACCAGCGGCCCATTTCCCTTGGGCTTGTCGAAGGTCGGTAAAATCCGCCCCATGATAAAAGGCATTTCCTTCTCTCCAAACTCATGCCGCATTTGCTTGATGAACATTCTCAAGCTCTCTTCATATTCCATCCCTTTTCCTTGAGCGGCATCACTTTCGCCCTGCATCCAGAGCATCCCGTCGATTTCATATTTCACTCGCTCCTTCTTGAGATTCTGAAGCGCGGCCTTCGCCGTCGCTAAAAACCGTTTTCTCATTGTCCCAGTCTCGGTATTCCAATGCTTGTGCATCGAAGTCCCTCCCGCGGCCATCTTGATGAGATAAATGTCATCATCTGGAAAGGCTTTCCGGATCGCTTTTCCAAAGGCCAGCTCCGGCCCAAAGCGACCCTTGTTCGCAGAAACCCCCGGACCCAAATCCTGCCACTGATTCTGGTGCCAAATTTTCACTCCCTTCGGCGCTTTTTTCTCCGATGCCTTGAGCTCATCAAAGAGCCCGGCTCCGGACATATTTGACTGCCCCGCCAACAAAAACACCCGTGCCTCTCCAGAAGCCAAGGACAGGGAGGCCCAAAAAAGTGCCCAGAAAGAATTCAGAAAAGAACTCATCACTTCGCAGACAACGCTTTAAGATATTGCTGATCGGCCTTGCTCAGGTTGATAAAGTTCACATCAACGGTCTTTCCGTTGCGCTGACGAATCCTCACCACTCCCACTTGGGGATCAAAGGCTATCAAAACCCCTTCAAAAAATTTACTCCCGTCAGCGCTCGTAAACTTCCGGAAGTGATGATCTCCCGATTGCAAAAAGGCTTCTTCTTTTTTCTCAACTTGAGTGACCTCACCATCCATCACCCCCTGCACTCGGAGCTTGGGAGTTGAGAAACTATAAATAAACGCCATCGCCGCGGTGGTATGATTCCGGATGTTCCTCCGGTAATACGAACCATCCGCGTAATCGCGTCCCGGTAAAATCACATAGGAATCGCTCCCGTGACAACGGGCTAAGTTGAACCACGCTTTGTAGTAATTCGAAATCTTCTTTTTCAGCTTCTCATCACCCGAGGCATAAACCCCTGCCAAGCCCCAAGTGAATCCCATCAAGGCGCAGGCATGCCCGTTCGGCAGGTCCTTGTAGGCGGCATTGATGTTCTCCAGATGAAGCTCCATCATTTTTGGCGATTCGTCCCGCTCGTCCGAAAGCTTGTGCACGATGTATGCAAGTCCCGATTTATGGGAAAAGGCGTTCCGGGTGCTCTTCTTCCACTGAGCCGAGTCGACCGGGCCATTATTCAACGTAAACTCCCCTCCATAGGCCACCCGTCCACCTTCAGTCGTGCCCATATCCAAAAATTGGTAACTCCGCTCCGGAGCGGCCGCATCAAACTCGACGCCGCAATCACCCGCCAGCTGCCAAGTCATCAAGGCCAGACAAGTCGGCCACTGCATCGGCCCGTAACCACCACCGCCACGCTCCACAATCACCGAATACGGAGCATGCCCAAAGCCACCATCATAGCGGTCTTGATGTTTGTTCAGCTCCGCTTGCGTGGTCGGCTTTTTCATCTTGTTGACATCGTAGTGACGCACCGGCGCCTTCCATTGCGCGCCTTCCATTAATTCCATCGTCCTCTTCAAGGTCTTGAGCACCTTCCGGTCTCCCGTAAGCAAGTGATACTCAGAGAGCGCCACGCCTTGAAACCCTAAGTGCCAAGCCCAGATCTTCTCACTGTATGGCTCGTTCCACTGCAAGGCCATGTCACGACCCGCTCGAAAGATCTTAGGGTCATCCGAGGACAACATCGCCAACGTCGCCACGCACCGCCCCTGCGAATCCATCCCGCCCGGGTGATCCAACAAATATTGATATGCCCGTTTCCTTAATTCCTTCGTCTTCTCACAATTCACCGGAAAGCTCTCCGCAAATCGCCCCAATTTTTCCAGCTGAATATCAACCACGATCTTCTCACCATCCCGATCCACCATCAGCTTCAACACCCCGTTCTCTCCCTCGCTGTCCTCAATGGCCAATCCCAGATCTTGTAAGGGGCCTTCCAGGCCATTTCCAATACTTCCTCCTCCAAAGGTGTGCGCCGAAAATTTCTTCCCGTTTGCGCCATACACCTCATCACCCAAGACCAACACTCCGTCCGCCGGTGATCCAGAAAAGACATACCCGATCTCATACGACTTCTCTTTTAAAATCCCTCTCGCACCCGTTGGTCCCATGTTCACTAAAAACCCCGGAACCTCGGCATCAGGTCCCACTTTCGTCGGCTTCGCCCAGCGGCCCTGATTCTCCGCATCCTTAATCCCAAAAAGCTCACCAGTCACACCACCAAAAATTATCAGTGCTCCCAGCATTCCCCTCGGGTTCCAACTTTGTTTCATGGTCAAATGGTTATCAAAATTTGGATGTGCTTAGCAATCACTGATCCCGCATCGAGTTCACGATATTCAGCATCGCCAAGCGCACGCTCATTTCGCACCATCATCTCATGAACGGTGCTTTAGGTTTTCCAGAAATGGTCATGACCATGTTTCTACTTCTTCTTGCCGGTGGTCCAATCGGCGTCTTGAAGATGCTCATGTTTTTTACGATCTTCGGGTTCCGAGCGATGTAGTTTTTAACGGATGTTTGAAGTTCGCGAAAAGCCAGACATGGTCGAACGGGCCATGCTCGTCGGGATCTGCTACGATAAACGAGAAGAGGAAGAGACGCGTAAGCTCCTCCTCGAGCTCGAAGAGCTTGTCGACACCCTCGGAATTGGCGTTGTGGGAATGGAGCTCGTGCGTGTGCGTGACCCGAATAAAGGCTACCTTTGCGGCACCGGGAAAGTCGATGAACTGGTCGAGCTCGCCAAACAACGGGAGTGCGATTGCATCGTCTTCGATAATGAACTCACCCCAATGCAACAACGCAATTGGGAGGGAATCGCCGATATCACGGTGCTCGATCGCGAGGAGGTGATTCTCGATATCTTTGCAAAACGTGCGCGCACCAAAGAAGCGCGCCTGCAGGTAAATCTTGCCCGCATGCAATACGCGCTTCCACGAATGGCCCGTATGTGGGGTCATCTCGACCGCGAAGGTGGCGGCGGTGGTTCTGGTTCTGGCGGCGGAGCATCCCGAGGCATGGGTGAGCAGCAGATCGAGATTGATCGTCGTCTCGCTCGCAAGCGCATCAGCGCCCTGAAAGCAGAGCTAGAAAACGTCCGTAAGCAACGCGCGACTCAACGTAAAGAACGTCAACGTGCCGATACCGCCACAGCAGCCGTGGTCGGCTACACCAACGCCGGAAAATCCACACTTCTCAACCGCCTTGCAGGATCAGACATCATGGAGGCAGACATGCTCTTTGCCACCCTCGATCCCACGACACGGCGCATCGAGCTCGAAGACGGACAAGACCTCCTCATCAGTGACACCGTAGGCTTTGTGCGGAACCTTCCACACCGTCTCGTAGAATCTTTCAAAGCGACCCTTGAAGAAGCTCTTCTCGCGGATTTCCTCGTGCATGTGCTCGATGCCTCATCAGATGAAATTTTCGATCATGCCGCGACCACCACAAAGGTGATCGCAGAACTCGCGGCCGATGATAAACCGGTTGTAGTCGTGCTCAACAAAATCGATCAAGTCGACGATCCCGACCTCCTTGCCAACCTCCGTGATCAATTCCCCGGAGCGATGGAAGTTTCCGCGCTCAAAGGTATCGGGATGGATGAACTTCAACTCAAGTTCTGCGATCAGCTCTCGGACCGAGTGAAAAAACTCACCTACCGAATCCCCCAATCACGTGGTGATATTTCCGGCCTGCTTCATCGTAAAGGCAAGGTTCTCGAAACCAAATACGAAGGAAACGACATCATCATGAAAGCCGTCGTGCCGAAAGATTTCGAAGAGCAACTCGCAGAGTTTCTCGTTAACGAATAATCTCGCGCGCGAGCGCCTTCGCCTGGACGAGGCCGGCCTCGCCGAGGTCCCACGCGATATTGGCCCAATTAAAAGCGAAGCCTTTATAAGTGATCACTGGAGAAGCGGCGCAAACCATCGCGGCGAGAAGCACGAGGTTACAAAAAACGATAATCATCAACGAGAAAAAGGTGCCATGTTCCTTCAAGTCGGGCTGGTCTTTCGGGATCATCCAGATCGTCCAAACGATGTGGAAACACCAGCTGCCACCTAAGAGAACGAGGAGCACTTGCTCTCCAAATGGAATCTCGGTTGCGAGCGAAACGAGCCCGAAGATCGAAAGAATCACTACCGACCAGAAAGGCACAAAATAAGGTGAAAGCGCGATCAAGAGATTCGACTTATTCGTCATGATGTAGCCGCCTTGCGTGCTCACCTTCATATCACTGATCCGGCCAAAGCAGAAGTAGACGAAGAAGGCATGCGTCAGCTCATGACCGAGCACGTAGAGATAGAGAAATTTATCTCCCAGTAATCCTGAAAAAAACCATGAGATCATCAGCACGATCCCAGCGGAAAAGCAGACGAACTCCGTCGTTTTATAAAAATGGGTCAGGAAATTGGCATCACCCACGCGTTGGAAAAGGGTCAACACTGTGATGAAACAAAGTGGCGCAAGCACCAACAAAGCGACGGCCCAGCGCATCATCCGGCTTGGCCACGGAATGTGGAAATCATTATCACAGATAAACTCATTTCCCGATTCCGCGATGGCCGCCATCGCACTCATCCCGGCACGGCGTCCAGCACGGATATTCTGCATATCGCGCGTCCGCTGCTTTGCGAGCTTCATCGTCTGACCAAGCGACGGTCGAGCTACCCGGCGCATCCGGTTAGCCTTCCCTGCTTGAAGATTGATTTTGCGACGCGCCATCGGTTTGTTAATCTAACTAAATTATTCACAATAATAAAGCGTAGAGTTCGTAGATTTTTCCCCTCTCAAATCTTCCTCTTGCCTCGCCTCATAAATGATGGACGGTATGCGGATGCAGGAGCTTTCAACGGATTGCCACTCGCCGCCGACAGAAGGAGGAATGGCCCCGCTGGCTTTATTCGATACGCTCCGTGAAGCGCAAGAATACGCTCTCGTGGTGCTGGCGATGAATCTCGATTGCCTCATCACCGTAGAGGAAAATTCCTTCGTCATACATGTCGATGAACCTTTTACGATCGCAGTTCGAAATGAATTCCGCCTTTACGAAGAAGAGCAAGAAGACTCTAAGCCGCCTGAGGTTTTACCCGTCTTCGGCTCCGGGGTGGAACTCCTCTTGATGTGGATCGCGACGCTCTTTTTCTGTTACACAATGCAGCTGGAACAGCCGGGCTTTACCGATGCTTACCTGAATTCCTCAGCCGGAGTCATGCAGCATGGGGAAATTTACCGCCCTCTCACGGCCCTCTTTTTACATGGAAGCATGGAGCATCTCCTCGGGAATTTGGCCATGGGCTCGGTCTTTTGTCTTTTGGTGGCAAACTCGCTCGGGCCATGGACGGGCTGGAGCCTCATCTTTGTGAGTGGGGCTCTGGGAAATCTCACCAATGCCGCGCTCCATCATGATTCGATCTTTCTTTCACTCGGCGCCTCGACCGCAACTTTCGGCGCACTCGGCCTTCTCGTCGGGGTCGGATTTTATCAATCTTGGCTTGAGCGCTCGATGAAAAGCGGCATTCGCGTTCTCGTGCCGCTCGCAATTGGAGTGATATTTTTTGCGATGTATGGAATCGGGAAGCCAAACCCGGAAGCGCCTACCGATATCATGGCTCATGCCCTTGGCTTATTTTTTGGAGCCTTATTGGGCTTCCCCTTCGCTGTGCTGAGACATCGACGCGGGTAGGCCATCGCTAAGTAGAAGGGGCGAGTTTTGGAATTGAATCAGCGTATTTCTTGTCAATGATGGCACCTGCAAAGGGATGGATGCCGAGGAACGTTACGAGATTCGAGAAAAAATCGGCCAAGGTGGAGTCGGTGCTGTTTATCGTGCCTTTGACTCACACCTGAATCGGGAAATCGCGATTAAACGAGTCCTCGCCGATGGCGGATATGAAAATCAAGAGGAAGCGACCAAGGCCATGCTCAAGGAAGCGTCTTCACTCTGTTCCGTGCAGCATCCAAACATCGTCACCGTCTTTGATGCTGGAGTAGATAATGATGGGCCCTTCGTCGTCATGGAACTACTCTCAGGCCGCACCGTCGATGAAATGGTAGAACGTGGCACGCTGACCTTTGAGGACTTCCGCGAGCTTGCCCTCCAATCACAAGAGGCTCTTATCGCTGCGCAGGACCTCGATCTTGTTCACCGTGACATCAAGCCGACTAATGTCATGGTAACCTGGCTTCCCAGCGGACGTTTCCAAGTCAAGTTAGTGGACTTCGGCCTCGCGAAATTTTCCCCAAAGCCCTCTCTGCAAACGATCGACCATGGAGATGCCGTCTTCGGCTCCATTCACTTCATGGCCCCTGAGCAGTTCGAGCGGAGCGAGCTCGATAAAAGGACCGATATGTATTCCATCGGTTGCGTTTACTATTTCTGCCTCGCCGGCCTTTATCCCTTTGATGGGGAGACCGCCCCGCAGGTGATGTTAGCCCATTTAAATCATACCGTCACTCACATCAGCGAACACCGACCGGACTTACCGGCGTGGATTTGTGATTGGGTGATGTGGCATCTTGAGCGTAAGATGGACTCCCGTCCTGCCGATGCGCGTGAATCACTTTCCAAATTTCTCATGAGCGAAAACCCAAACACCCCAGCTCCGGGCACTCCGGAGATGCCCTCCCGTCCTAAGCTGATCATTCCAGGCGCCGAGCCCGCCCCTGCGACTCCTCCTGCCGAGAATCCTGCGCCTCCGGCCGAGCCAGTAACGCCTACTGCTACTCCGGCCGTCCCAACGCAAACCGCTCCTCAACCCATTCTCCCTCCAGAAGGCGCACGCCCCTCGATTCATACTCAGGCTCAGCAGATTAAAGCACCCGCTCCTGTCACCCCAGCCACCCCTGCCACCCCAACTCTGATTACCCCTCCCGCGCCAGAGGTCGCGGCACCTCCGGTGGAAACCCCAGCTGCTCCCGCTCCAAACGCAGAACCTACTCCAGCAGCAGCTCCCGTACTCATCACGCCCGCCGCTCCTGCTCAACCTGCTGCGCCAGCTCCACCCACTGAGGCTACTCCAGCAGCAGCTCCCGTTCTCATCACGCCCGCCGCTCCTGCTCAACCTGCTGCGCCAGCTCCACCTACTGAGGCTACTCCAGCAGCAGCTCCCATTCTTGTGACTCCGGCCGCACAAGCTCAGCCCGCCGCACCAGAGCCTCCTGTTTCTCCTCCTGTTCCAGTAGCAACCACTTCAGCAGCGGGCAATGAAGCACAAGTCACCGTTCACCTTCAGGGTGCCACTCCTCCTATGACAGCTCCCCTCGCAGGAGCTCCACCAGCACCTAATCCACTCGGCGGACCGATTCAAGCCACCGCTCCCGGAGCTCCTACAACCGCGGCTCCCGGAGTGGCACTTCCGCAAACAAAAAGCGCAATCAGCACTCCCGTCAAAGCAGTGATCGCCGCGACTCTTGCGATCGGATTAATCATCACTTCTCTCATCTTCATCTCAAAAAGCGGAGAAAAAGCCCGTAACGAAGCTCTCAACCGCCTCACCAACGGCGTTGAAGAAGCGGAAGAGGTTCCGATGAATAAAAAAGATCTCAACATCCTCCTGACCGAGCTCAGCACCAAAGGAAAAAAAGCCGAAGGCGAGCGCCCAGCTTATCAAACCGCACTCTGGAAAGGCGTATCTACTGATAACACTGACATCGACCAAACCATTGCCGAATTTGCCACTGGCGAAGCGACACTTGGTAATGATGATGCGCGTCAAAAACTCTTCGAAGTTCTCAAACGACGTCGGGGTGAATCTGCCATTCCGGCACTCATCGAATTTGCTGGAAAGACCGAGAAAACAGGCCAAGGAAAAATCGCCCTCGAGACCGCTGGGCTCATGGCTAACTCTTCCAACTTCAGCGAGCTCCTGAAAGTCATCAGCATCGCCGATAGCTCTGCCGTGAAAAATCAAGCGGCAAAAGTTCTGAGTGAGGTGATCAAAGATTCCAAAGACCCTTCCGCGTTTAGTGGCGCAATCGTTTCCTCTTACAAGAGCGCCGTCGATACCGATACCAAGATGAGCCTCCTCCGCCTCATGGGTGCCTCTGGAGGTGACACCGCGAGCGAGATCGTCTCCGCTGAAATCGAAAAAGATGACAGAAATATCAAGCTCGCCGCCATCGCTGCGCTGCGCCAGTGGCCGGACGGCTCCATGTTTGAAACCCTCCACATCCTCGCCGATGGACAGGAAGACAACCTTCTTCGTAAGGAAAGCTTCGATGCCTTGGTCGATTTCCTAACCAAGACCAAGGGCCTCGAAGAAGAGGACCTTGAGATGTATTGGACTGATGTTGCCACCATTGCAGTGAGCGAGACCGAGCAACGAAAAGTTGTGCAGGAGATGGCTAACCAGAAATCTCTCTGGGCAGAAGCGATTCTCGACTACTTCATCGAAGATGGCGATGCCGACGCCTCAGACCGTGTCATCATGCAAGCTGAGAAAGCTAAGCGCAGACTCCAAGAGCGTATGCGCCTCCTCGGGGAAGACGAGTAAACCACTTCTTCATTCCACTTTGAATCACTCCCACCTCCGTTTGGAGTGGGAGTTTTTTAACGCTCCATTTTGTGGGCGGAATTACTTCACCCGCAGGATTCCCCGCATCGCTTGCCAGTGGCCAGGGAAGGTGCCGATGTAGGGGGAAATCGCCAAGTTCTGATGGCACGCGGAAGTAAAGGGTGTGAGTTTCCACCGCATTGATCACGGGCACGAAGTGGAAGACTTCTGGCAGATCGGGGACGTCGTCTTTCTCACCTCGAATCAGGAGCTGATTTTATTTCGAGCGAGACCATTTTTCCAAGACGGCTGCAAGAAGAGAAAGACCAGACCCAGAGAAAAAAAGACGAGCGGGAAGAGATCTGTCATTCTTTAGAGGGTATCCTCGCGGACCTCACCATCGAAGTTGGTCTGCCAGTAGCTTCCGGTCTCGATATGAAGGCAGGTGAGGTAGCCGCCTCGGCCGACATCGGTATCAATGCAGATGGCGTGTCCAAGATTGAGTGGGACATGCGATTTCTGAGCGGTGTGACCGGCGATCATAATCTTACCAGAGCAGTGAGGCTTGGGCGTGCCAAATTTTTTGTGAACGATGGTGAAGGGGAGCTGCTCGTTGAGCGGGACATCATGCTCCAAGTTCGCATGGACGAAGATGTGGGTATCAGTCTCGAGGTATGGTTTACATTTCCGGAGAAACTCCCAGTGCTCGGCAGGAATATCATCGAATCCGCCGGCGCCGTATGACTCCAGAGTTTCCGGACCTCCCCAAACATTTAGCCAATGCTCACGATCAGTGAGATCCATTTCCGAGAGGAAGAATTTCTCTTCGTGGTTACCGGAAAGAAAAGTAAGGTCGAGGTCTTGCTGCTGTAGGCCGATTAAAAAATCGATCACGCCTTTACACTCTGGGCCACGATCAACGTAGTCCCCCATGAAAATGATGCGGTCTTCTGGCTGTGGGTCGATGACTTCCCACATTGTTTTAAGAGGAGCGAGGCAGCCATGGATATCCGAAATTGCGAGGGTTCTCATATGAGGGTTTTTACTAGTTGGAAGATCATGTTTTTTCAATCGTCTGGATTCGAACGAGGGATCGTAGAGGCTCGATGCCATCATGCGCCCAGCCGAAGGGAGGGTGCTGAGCTCGACCGAGTGGGAACAGCCGTGGTGACGGGAGAGGCGAGCGATTTTTAAATGGATATAGACCGATACCAGAGAGATGAGGCGAGTTTTGGAAGCAGTTGAGCGGCTTAAGGAAAACGGTGCGGTTTCCAGGTGAAGGATCGAGTTCTAGCGTGTCGCGGAAAATAATGGTCCAGTCCGTGGAATTCTCGCTCTGCCAAAGGGCGTGCGCTCCCGGCTCTTGCGCAGCGAGGTAGCGGGTCTCGTGACGGAGGTTCGTGATAGCTCCATGCTCGGACGCGGTAAGCTCAGCACGAGGAGGAGCTTTTTCTAATTCAGCAGCGAGAACTGGAGCAAATGCTTGAGGATCATCGAGATAAATCGTCTGGAGCGAGAGGCAACCGTGTTGGTCAAACTCACAAATATCGCGAGCGGCGAGGAGGGCGGCTTCTTGAGTAGGTTCTTCGATGAGAGCGACTCCGATACGATGCCCATGAGCAAGAAAGGGGATTTCAAGTGGAACCAATTCGCGGAAGTGCCTTAGAGTGGCGTCACTTCCGTAAGCAATGAAGGCATCGGCTTCGGGAACCCAGTGATGAGGGAGATCACGAGAAGTTTCGATTTGAGCGCGGAGAACAGGAGGAAGCTGGGCGATCTGAGATTCAAAATCAGGGAGCGCGTTGGCGGGAAGTTTGAGGCGATTTTTTGATCCGAGGAGCAATCCGGCGAGAAGCGTTTGCCACGCGGCGTGGGGGGTATTTCCGGAGATGAGGTGGACGATGGTTTTGGGGAAAAGAAAGTGCGTGCCGGGTGCGGGGGTGAGTTCGCGAGCAAGCCAATCCTTGAGTGCGGCTTCATCAAAGGAACCAGTGAAAGGGGCAAAGAGTTCAGCCGCTTCTACTAACTGGGCGAGTTCTTGGATCGGGTGGTTCATCTCGTCAGGGAGTCGTCGCTCGAGCGTGAGCAGCCGCGTGGAAGTGCGCCGGGATCACGACCAAGGAGGGTGAAGGAACCATCAGAATGGGCGATCGCAAAGTCCTGCGTGCGGATCGCGGAAACGCTGTGGAGATTGGCGAGATCGTGAATCTGAAGGTAGCCGGACTGCTCGGCAGGGAGCGGTTTATCTGTCTCGGGGCAAAGAATCTGAAACTGGCACCAGTGAGGAAAACGATGAGTTCCCTCCGCGCCAGTGGCGTAGGCTTGAGAGGAGAGCTCGGTCATGCCGTATTCGTTGTGAATAGCAGAATCCGGCAGGTGGAAAAACTGAGAGAGTTGTTGGTAAAGCTCGGATTTCTTAAGGGTGCGGGAGGTGCCTTTATAACCTCCAGTTTCGAGGATCTGGGATCCCTCAGGAAGAGGAATCGAGGAGTGATTTTCCATCAGGTGGAGGAAGGCAAGTGCGGTGCCCGATAGGATTACCGGCTTTTGCGCGCGATGCAGAGGGCTGAGGTCAAATTTAGAATTCTGTAGGAGAAATGGGGTGGCATTTTCACGATCGAGCGCGTGGTGAAGATGCCTAAACATATGAATGAGTGAGGAATTGGGAGCCTCGGCTGGCGAGGGGCTCAGAAAATAAAGCGGGAGTTCGGGAAGTCTCATCGTCCAGTGATTAAGCGCGGCGAGATCATAGATCTTGGTGTCTGGAAAATGATGTGCCCCTCGAATTTCTCCAGTGGTGCCAGAAGTAAGAAAAGTGATGGCACCACTGGAAAGAGGATACGCGAGAATTTTGAAGGCACTATTCGGAACAGCTGGGATCTGTTGCCAGTGCTGCACCGTGGTTGGCGAATGACCGAGAGCTTCACAAAAACGCCGATAAGGAGCATTCGCCGAAAATTGCTGAGCAAAGACCATCAGCGCATGCTCAGCAAAACCCTCGATCATTCCAGAGGTGATAAACTCCGCGATCTGGGCATTGAGACGACATGGGTGCTCGCTTGACATTTTTTATAAAAGGACCGATCTATGAACTGATAGTTCACCCCCACATTCTTACCCAAAACTCCCACTAACATGAAAGACCTGATTTCATTTCGACAGCTTCTCTCTCTCCTTTTCGCGGGAGCATTTCTAGCAAGCTGTGCGCCATACCCCCCCGAAGGCCCTTATGCTGTTCACATCCCGAACGCCGAGAGAGTCGATACCGCCGAGCTAGAAGTTGACGAGATGTTTACTTCTGAAATCCAGAAACAGAAAGAGGCCAATCGTAAGCGTCTTGTTGAAAAGAGAGAGCGTGATGCTGCTGCTAGACACAAGAAACAAGAACAGCCAGCCGCAAATTCAAACATTCCCGAGATTGTTAAAAAGAAGGAAGAAGCGGCTCCAGTGCAGAAAAAATCCAAGTATCCTACTGCCAAGCGCTCGCGCGAAGGCTTCGTCATCAACCCATACACCGGCAACGAGGTCGATGTGCGTGGAGTTCCTGGTCGTTCTCTGGTTTTCGATCCCGACGATCCCAATAAAGCAACCAATCGCTTTCGGGTTCCCTAAATCGCTCCCTTACTCTACTTTTCCGCCACGCCTTCGTTACAGAAGCGTGGCTTTTTTATGATGTTCCAAAAGATCGCCGTTCTTGGACCCGGGTTACTCGGAGGCTCCGTCGCGCTTGCATCTCGGGATGCAGGAATGAGCGTCATCCTCTGGGGCCGACGCGAAGAGCGCGTGCAAGCGACCAGAGAACTTGGCCTAGAAGCGACTACTGATATTGAAAAAGCTGTTGCAGAGGCGGACCTCATCATCTTAGCCGTTCCCGTTGGAGCGATGACTGCGGTGACCGAAGCGATGATTCCGCATTTGAAAAAAGGAGCCCTCGTCAGTGATGTCGGAAGTGTGAAGGTGAAGGTGAACCAATCGGTGGGCTCCCTTTTGGAAAAAGCGGGGATCGATTTCATTGGCAGTCATCCCATGGCGGGATCTGAGCAAACTGGCGTAGAAGCCGCACGTGCGGACCTTTTAACAAACGCGGCTTGCGTCATCACGAACGAAGCCAATTCCTCACGCATCGATGAACTGAAAAAATTCTGGCTCGCGCTCGGCTGCCGGATCGAAGAACTCGATGCGGCCGACCATGATCGCGCCGTTGCCCGCATCAGCCATTTTCCTCACGCCATGGCCGTGCTTACTGCGGAAGTTGGCCTGCGGACCGGCGATGAAGCGAATCTTGCCGGTGGAGGCTTCCGCGATACCAGCCGTGTCGCTTCCGGTGATCCCACGATGTGGGCAGAAATCATGATGGAAAATCGTGACGCCTTAATCAAGGTCATCGCCGAAGCGCAAGACTCCTTACGTGATATGCTTGTCTTTCTCGAAGATTCCGACGAAGAAGGGCTTCAGAAATTCCTCGCCGAAGTGAAGATACGGCGGGATCAAGTCAGCTGAAAAATCTTTTTCAATTTCACCCAACTTCAATGAGCGACACCATCAAAGTCAGCCCCATCCAGGCCATCTCCGGCGAACTCTCCGTGCCGGGCGATAAGAGTATTTCTCACCGTGCCGCGATCTTAGCGGGCCTTTCCGATGGCACCTGCCACGTCGCAAACTTCCTCCCTTCTGAAGACTGCGTCAACACACTCAATGCGATGGCTCAGCTCGGCGTGAAATACCAAGTAGAAGAAGGGACCCAAGAAGCTCCCATCGACCTCACCATCGAAGGAGTGAACGGTGAACTCCGCCCTCCCACCGCTGAACTAGACTGTGGAAATTCCGGAACCGGAATGCGCCTCCTCGCTGGAGTGCTTGCCGCACAACCCTTCGATAGCATCCTCATCGGTGATGCTTCCCTTTCCTCCCGCCCGATGGGCCGAATCATGAAACCGCTCAAAGCGATGGGTGCTATGCTCGATGCACGCGGTCTCAAGCCCGGCTGCGCTCCGCTCCACATCACTGGCGGTGAGCTAAAAAATCTTAGCTACGAGATGCCGATGGCCAGCGCTCAAGTGAAGAGCGCAATTTTGCTCGCGGGGCTCTTCGCCTCAGATAAGACAACCGTCGTTCAACCTGCCACCACGCGGGATCATTCCGAGCGGCTCCTCAATGCCTTCGGCGTTACCGTAACCACTGATGAAAATACCATTTCTATCTATGGTGGTCAGCGCGTGCGGGCTTGCGATCTCGTCATCCCCGGAGACATCTCCAGCGCCGCTTTCTGGATCGTCGCGGCAGCCTCCCGTCCTGGCTCGAAGCTACTTATCACAAACGTCGGCCTGAACCCGACCCGCACGGCGATCATCGATGTCCTTGTTCGCATGGGGGCAGATATTAAAGTCGACGTTCTCCATGAAGACGGAGGCGAGCCACGCGGTAATATCGAAATCAACGGCCAAGAACTCAAGGGCACCGAGATCCTCCCCGAGGAGATTCCTAACCTCATCGATGAAGTCCCCATCCTCGCTGTTGCCGGAGCGCTCGCAAAGGGTGAAATGACGATCCGCAACGCGGCCGAACTCCGCGTGAAAGAGACCGACCGCATCGAGACCACCACCGAGAACCTTCGTGCTATGGGAGCCGATGTTCAAGAATTTGAAGATGGCATGATCATCAAAGGTGACGCGGAACTCAAGGGAGCCCATCTCAAGAGCTACGGTGATCACCGCATCGCCATGGCCTTTGCCATCGCCGGACTTCTCGCTACCGAGGGTAGCACCGTGATCGAAGATTGCGCGTGTGTGAACACCTCCTACCCCGGCTTCGCCAATCACCTTAAAGAAATGCGTCCGCGCTAAGAAACAATGAGTCACCGCGCAGTCGCCATTGATGGCCCCGCCGCTTCGGGGAAAAGCACCGTCGCCAAACGTCTCGCCGCCTCACTCGGTATGGTCATGGTAAATTCCGGTGCGATGTATCGCGCCGTCACTTGGCAGATTCTTCAAGAAGGTGTCGATGCCACTGATGCCGCCGCCGTCATCGCGGCTCTCGAAAAAATGGAAATCACCTGTGGCGTAGAAAACTCCTTCTCCACCATTGTGATCAATGGTCAAGAGCTGAACGAAGAGCTCCGCTCAGAGCTAGTGAACAACACCGTTTCAAAAGTGGCTGCCGTTCCGGAAGTCCGTGAGCGCCTCGTGCAACTTCAACGCGCTTACCTCGAGCATAGCGATGTCGTGATGGAAGGCCGTGACATTGGATCAGTCGTCTTTCCCGATACCCCATTTAAAATTTACATCGATGCTTCCGAGGAAGTCCGGCGCGCCCGCCGCGCCGCCGATGGTGAGGCCGATGCCGTCGCCGCACGTGATAAGGAAGACAGCCAACGCAAAACCGCACCTCTCAAAATCGCCGATGGAGCCACCGTCATCGACTCATCCGAGATGGAGATCGATCAAGTCGTTTCCCGCGCCAAGGAAGTGCTCGCTGAGCTTGGCTGGTGAGCTCAACCAAAAAACCCTCCGCAATCAGCGGTGTGATGTCGTAAAAACCTTGTCGATTAAGCAAGCGTCTCTTTTGCTCTCGCCTCAAGCTCTCCTGCTTTATCGCGCTCAGGTGCTGCGCCACGGGCCATCTCTGGCTTGCCACCGCCTTTTCCTCCGGCGATCGGGCCGAGCTCTTTGATGAGGTTTCCAGCTCCGTGACCGGCGCTGTGTCCTTCTTCCCCGCAAAGGGCTCCGAGGTGGAGCTTATCGCCATCGTCAACAATGAGGAAAGCAGCATGGGAGAAATGAACTTTCTTGAGGCCATTCATGAGCTCTTGGAGAAGAGCCGCGGGGCCTTCAGTGGAGAGGACGATGTTCCCAGTGATGTTTTGCTCAGCAATGAGTCCATCAGCCATGGCAGCGGCTCCGGCGGCTTGCGCTTTTTTGAGGGCTTTCTCGGCGTTGATGGCAGCGGTCTTCACTTCTTCAGCAGAGGCTGAATCGGCGATTGCGATCGCGTCTTTTCCAAGAGCGACGAGGGCGTCGTTTGCTTTGGCCAGTTTTTCGAGAGCGGCGGTTTTTTCTTCAGCTTCGAGGGCGGTTTGCTCAGCGAGGTAGGCTTCAGCAGCGGGGCCGCAGAGGGCTTCGATTCGGCGGACGCCGCTTGCGATCGCTCCTTCGGATTTGATTTTAAAAAGACCGATTTCGGAGGTGTTCCGGACATGGGTGCCGCCGCAGAGTTCCATGGAGTAGCCATCGAGAGTTTTATCACCGCCGCCGATTTGGACGACACGGACGAGGTCGCCGTATTTATCGCCGAAGAACTGCATGATGTCGGAGCGTTCTTTGACGTCGGTGTGCGGGACTTCGATCCAGCTGACGGTGTCGCCGGATTGGATGGTGGCGTTGACCTTGTCTTCGATTTGGGAGACTTGTTCGGGCGTGAGAGCCTTGGAGTTGAAGTCGAAGCGAAGACGATCAGGAGAGACGCTGGAACCAGCCTGAGTAGCGTCAGACGAGACGACTTGATGAAGCGCCCAGTGAAGAAGGTGGGTCGCAGTATGGTGGGCCTCGATGGGCTGACGATGTTCGCGGTTGAGAGTGATGGTGACGGTGTCTCCCACTGAAGGAAGGTCTCCTTCAACGATGTGAGCGGTCGCGGCTCCAATTTTCTGAGTGCCCGAAATGGTAGCGCTGCCAAGAGTTCCGGTGTCGCCTTCCTGTCCGCCCATCTCGGTGAAGATGACGGTCTTATCAGTGATCACGAGATGATCGTGAATCTCGAGAACGGTGGCCTCACAAGTATCGGCATCAAAGCCGAGAAATTCGGTAACGGCATCAGTCGAGAGATCGAGCGCACGGACGATGGTTTTCTTTTGAGAAGCGCGCGAGAGCTCGCGGGCTTCTTCCATCCGAGCTTCGACAGCGGCTTCATCGAGATCGATGCCCCGCTCGCGGCAAAGAAGAGCAGTGAGGTCGAGCGGGAAGCCGAAGGTATCGTAGAGTTGGAAAGCGTCCTCAGGCGGAAAAATTTTCCCTTGAGCGGCTTTTTCAAACAACTGAAGCCCACGGTCGAGAGTCTTATTGAAGGACTGCTCTTCGGTGGCGAGGGTTTCTTTGACCACTTCGGCGCGGGTGCTGATCTCGGGGAAGACCTTTCCGAACTCGGTGATGAGGGTGTCGACAAGTTTGGGAAGGAAGGGTTCGGAGCCATCGAAGCCGAGGGTGCGCCCGTATTTCACGGCACGTCTCAGGATGCGGCGGAGGACGTAGTTGCGCCCGGTATTTCCGGGGAGAATGCCATCGGCGATGGAGAAGCTCAGGGTGCGGATGTGGTCGGCGATGACGCGGAAAGCGATCGCCTCTTCCAGTTCTTGTGAGTGATCAGTGGCGCCAAGTTCGGGGTAGTCATCGAGGTATTTTTTCCCGCTGAGTTCTTCGAGTTTACGGAAGATGGGCTGGAAGACGTCGGTGGCGTAGTTCGTGGGCTTTTCCGAAAAGTCAGTAAAGCCTTTGGTGTTTTGGATGAGCGAGCAGGCGCGCTCGAAGCCCATGCCGGTGTCGACATGCTTGGCGGGGAGGTCACGGAAGGTGCCGTCGGCTTCAGCATTGTATTGAATGAAGACAAGGTTCCAGATCTCAATGCACAGATCGGAGTCCATGTTGACGAGGGAGCCGCCGGTGTCGCCATTAGGTGTCATGTCGACATGGAGCTCGGAGCAGGGTCCGCAAGGGCCAGTCTCCCCCATCATCCAGAAGTTGTCTTTGACATTGCCATTAACGATATGAACTTGGGGATCGAGGCCTTTGGATTTGAAGAGCTTAGCCCAGATATCCCAAGCTTCCTGGTCGAACTCTGAGGGGTCGCCTTCGGAGGGAGAATAAACGGTGGCGTAGAGGCGCTCGGGCGGGCAGCCCCAGCGCTCGACGATCAGTTCCCAGCCCCATTCGATGGCTTCTTGTTTGAAGTAGTCGCCAAAGGACCAGTTCCCGAGCATTTCGAAAAAGGTGTGATGGTAGGTATCGTAGCCAACGTCCTCGAGGTCATTATGCTTACCACCGGCACGAATACACTTCTGGGTATCTGCAGCACGCGGCGGGCGATAAGGAGGGTTCTCACTCCCGAGGAAGTAAGGCACAAACTGATTCATCCCCGCATTGGTAAAAAGAAGGCCGGGGGATTGAGGGAGGAGAGACGCAGAAGGCACCGTCGAGTGCTTCTTCTCTTCAAAAAAATCCAGAAAGCTTTGGCGAATCTCAGCAGCGGTCATGATGGAAGGTGAGACACCATAAAATGAGACAAATTCCAACTGGGAAAGGTTGGAAAAAAAGAATGCCCCATTTGTCTTTCACGCCGGAATCGAACTCACCGTTGAAATTCACATTGTCACAAAAAGCAGCGTGATGAGATTACAGACCATGTCGGGCACATGCCAGATGCCATTATCGTGAGCCCGTTTTACAAGATCAAAAGTGTGTGCGAGCTGCCCTTCACGCCCATTTGGATCTGGGGCTGATCTAAGGAGGGTTCAGGTTCAACTTTCTTCCCAGTTATAGTAAACCCAGTATTCTTTGCCAATTTAGGCCTAATTTTCCGTAGGTCACTCTCGGTCATTCCAAACTGAAGTGGTCCCGTTTTTGTAGCCAGTAAATTCTTGGTTTTATTGATGTTCGAGCTGATTCGGCAGGGGCGATTTTAAGCTGCTGTTTGATGAACTCGAAGCCGTCCGCGATCTCTCCTGGGAGTGGATGATCAGCTATAACGAAGAGCGGCCTCATGCAGCTCTCAACAACCTCACCCCATCTCAATACTCCAACTTAAAACTGTCCGCTTGACGGGGAAGCTTACACTTGAGGAGAACAACTTTGAGCCACCGAACAGTTTGGGAAGAAGGGTTGTCGTGTTAGATCAGGGCTTTCGCACCTGCTCATTATGAGGCAATTTTTTGAAAAGATTAC
>JBDNAW010000029.1:0-32891 GCA_039768255.1 Akkermansiaceae bacterium
AAGAAAGCCCCCGCCAAGAAGGCTGCCAAGAAAGCCCCCGCCAAGAAGGCTGCCAAGAAAGCCCCCGCCAAGAAGGCTGTAAAGAAAGCCCCCGCCAAGAAGGCTGCCAAGAAAGCCCCTGCTAAGAAGGCTGCCAAAAAGGCTGCTAAGAAGGCCCCTGCTAAGAAGGCAGCAAAGAAGGCCCCTGCTAAGAAGGCAGCTAAAAAGGCCCCAGCCAAGAAGGCCCCAGCCAAGAAGGCCCCTGTAAAGAAGGCTGCTAAGAAAGCCCCAGTTAAAAAGGCGGTCAAAAAAGCACCTGTCAAAAAAGCCGCGGTCAAGAAGGCTGCGAAAAAGGCGACCAAGAAAGTCTCCGCCACTGCGCCAGAGAATCCACGCAAGGCTGCGATTAAAAAGGCTGCAAAGCGCGTGACTAAAAAGGCAGTCGAGCCAGTAGAGATCGAGCCGCCGGTCATTAAGCGGGCCTACGTGAAGCCTGAAAAGCTCGCCAAACTCACAGCTTTCCAGAAAAAGCAGCAGCAAAAGCTAAAAGATCTTCGTGACCAGATCACTGATATGATGCATGGGATGCAAAAAGATACGATTAAGAATCTCGCAGAAGGTTCTGAAGCAAACGGAAGTGGAATGCACCAAGCAGATGCTGGCACAGATTCCTATGACCGTGATTTTGCCCTCAATATGCTTTCCAAAGAGGCTGATGCTCTTTCGGAGATTGAAGGAGCTCTTCAGCGTCTCGAACTTGGAACTTACGGTATTTGTGAGAATGCTCAGGAAAAGATTCCACAAGCACGTCTTGAAGCTCTTCCATTTGCCCGACTCTGCATCAATTGCCAAGCTGACCTAGAGCGCCAAAACGCAGGATATCAGACTGGCCCAGGTCGTGATGTCTTTGGTTTCAACTAAGGGTAAAATCACGACGATTTTAGATTTTAAAACTCGTCTTGCTCGTTGAGTGAGGCGGGTTTTTTCATGTTCAGAGTAATTTGATCAAGAAAGTCTGGAATTCAGACTGGTGCAATCTGTGGGGAGGCCTTTTAGTAACTGCGTTATGAGTATCGCACGTAATATGGTCGACACCGTCGGCAACACTCCGTTGATTAAGTTAAATTCCGTGACTGAAGGCCTTGAGGCTGAAGTTTATGTGAAGGCTGAATTTTTTAACCCGCTCTTCAGTGTGAAGGATCGTATCGGGAAGGCGATGATTGAAACTGCTGAGGTTTCAGGGGAGTTGAAGCCTGGTGGCACAATCATTGAGCCAACATCTGGAAACACGGGAATCGCACTGGCCTTTGTGGCGCGTGCGAAAGGATATAAGTGCATTCTCACGATGCCTGAGACCATGTCGATCGAGCGTCGCGTTCTTCTCCGTAGTCTTGGAGCTGAGATTGTCCTTACTCCGGGACCGAAAGGGATGGGAGGAGCGATCGCTAAGGCGAACCAGCTTCTGGAAGAAGACCCGAGTGCATTTGGTCCTGGCCAGTTTGATAACCCTGCCAATCCAGAAGTTCATCGCCAGACTACTGCGGAGGAAATCTGGGCAGACACCGAGGGGGATGTTGATGCTCTCGTCGCAGGCGTCGGAACTGGTGGCACCATTACTGGAGTAGGTGAAGTGATTAAATCTCGAAACCCTGATTTTAAAGTGATCGCGGTTGAGCCGGAAAACAGCCCTGTAATCGGTGGAGGTTCACCCGGACCACACAAGATTCAAGGAATCGGAGCCGGCTTCATTCCGGGAAATCTGAATACTGAGATTATCGATGAGACAATCACGGTGACGAACGAAGAAGCTTTTGAAATGGCGCAAAAACTCGCTCAACAAGAAGGTCTTCCTGCTGGTATCTCAACGGGTGCAAATGTCGCCAGTGCCTTGAAAATCGCATCTCGACCCGAGTTTGCAGGCAAGCGGATCGTGACCATTGGATGCTCTTCCACTGAGCGTTATCTTTCGACACCACTCGCTGAGAGCTACCGTGAAGAAGTCATGAATCTTCCGGTTGCGGAGCTTCCGCAATAAAATACGATTTCTAATCTTCTTAGAAACGCGTTCTTTCAGATGAGAGAACGCGTTTTTTATTATCAAGATAAGATGGCTTCGAGGGCGTTGATGAGCTTTTGACGGAGTTTCAAGCCCTTTAAATAGAGCGTGAGCTGTTCCTTTTCGTATTCGCGACGGCCTTCAGAAGTTTCGATTTTAATGGGTTCATAATCCCAAGCCGAGAGGTCGTAGGGAGCAGCTCGCATGTCTATTTCTCGTGCTTCGATGGCGAAGAAGAGTGTTTCCTTCAGAAGGTCTGCGGCAATCCAAGGGGTGCTTTTATAGGCCCACTTGTAGAGGTCCATATTGGCATGGATGCAGCCTGGTTGTTCGTGTTCCTCGCGGGTAAGAAGAGTGGGGGAGAGTTTATTAAAAGTGATGGCATCCGGAGCGAAGAAGCGAAAGGCGTCAAAGTGCGAACAGGCAATTGGACGAGAGGCTACCAAGGTATCGATTTCTTTCTGCGGAAGTCGAAGTGGAGCGGATTCACGATGCCGAATATCCGATCCTGAATAAACCATTGCCCATTCGTGAAGGCCGTGACAGGCCAAGTGGGGTGGGCGGCTCTGCGTGAGCTGGAGGAGGTTTCGAGTCCATTCGAGCCTCTGACGCCCTTTTTGAGTCAGAAGTGAAGGGGCTAAAACCGCGGAGCCATCGTTGTGCTGATAATACTTTTTCGGAAACGAACTCTCCGGCGCTTCTTCTAAAATGATTCCCGGTCCTGGGTGCCAGCGTTCTAGTCGGCCCAGTGACAAGGAATAGTAAGTATTTAAAAAATCGTAAACTGGATGCTTCTCATGCCGTGATCTTCTCTCCCGCATAGGAATGGTGATTGTCTGAATTTCTGCACGATATTCGTCTGCCACCGCCTGCCATTCGGGAGCGGTAAGAGTTGCAGATGAGGAGACCGTCTTCATGGATTTGGAAAAAGCGAAGGCTGGAGTTGATTACGTCTGGGCACGCATTGACGGGATACTTCAGTATGCTCTGTATCTTCAACTCCCACTGCTGGATTATGAGCTTGGTTCTTTGAATTGGTCGAGTAGTAGATTGTAATCCTTGACCGCTTTTTTGCCACTTTAGCAAGTTGTCGCGCTCTCGATTATTTCGCTGAATGAGAGTGTAAGAAAATTTTAAGAAAGCTGCCAAGAGCGGTATTTAATGGTCCACTTGAAATGCCCGTCATTGTGATTCAGGAGGCGTTCAGCGAATATCTTCACTGAATCCAATATCATGTCGATTTTGCACCTTTGTGAGCCGGTAAACACGGTATTGCTCTTTAATAGCTTTACCAGAAAAGGAGAAGGCCCACTTTTTTCAAAGTGGGCCTTCATTGGTTACGGGAGTAGGATTTGAACCTACGACCTTCAGGTTATGAGCCTGACGAGCTACCTGGCTGCTCCATCCCGCGATCTGTGGGCGGAAGCTAGGACGGCTGCGCGGGGGCGGCAAGTAAAAACGAGATCATTTTCACGAAAAATGAGTTTTTGAGAATGAACTCCTCTTTACCGCACAGGTATCGCTTGCAGAATCTGCGGCGAAATACGCTCAGCTTGAGGGGCATGAATGGTTACATTTTTATATGCAGGAAGACGATCTGCCGTCTTCATGATATCCACCCAGATCGGGAGAGCGAGGCGGGAACCTTCTCCTCCGTTGATGATTTTTTTGGGGGTGTCGAGCCCGACCCAGACGGCGCAAGTGAGTGCGGAAGTGTAGCCGGCATACCAGCCATCGTGATAGTCATTTGAGGTTCCGGTTTTTCCTGCGGAAGGTTTTGTAAAGCCAAAGCGGGAGCGGATGGCGCGTCCGGTTCCTCGGCTGTTCACTTGAGCTAGGACCTCGGAGACTTGCCAAGAGGGAGCGGTGCTAGCCGCTTCGTGGAAGAGGCGTCCGTTTTTCCAAAGGATTCTACCAGTGCGATCTTCGATCGAGGTGACGTAATAAGGGCGGAAACGGCGGCCTCCATTGGGGAATATCGAATAGGCGCTGGCGACTTCTTCAACGGTTGCTCCCCATGACCCAAGGTAGGAGGAGGGAACAGTGTCGATTCTCTTTGGATCAAATCCAACGTTTCGAGCGATCTCAATGACGTTCTCTAATCCAGCGATGGTGCCGACTCGAATCGAAGAGGTGTTTCGAGATTCGATCAAAGCGCGAGAGGCGGGGATTGATCGGTAATATTTTCCATCGGAGTTGGTGGGAGACCAGTTGCGCGGGGCCCCAGAAATTTCGCCGGGTGTAATGCGGGCGTCGCTGACTTGTTGATGGATGCCGAAACCATTTTCAAGAGCTGCGAGGAATACGAAGGGTTTAAAGAGGGAGCCAATCGGGCGGTGTGATTGAAGAGCGCGGTTAAACTGCGACTCTGCGGCATCCCGACCGCCGACGATCGCGAGGACCCCGCCGGAGGTGTTATCGATCACGACTGCGGCTCCTTGGAGGTATTGCGGGTCTCCTTGTTGATTCCACTGAGCTCGCTTCTGGTGGCGGTATCCGGGAATGGCTTCGACTTGGCGGAGGCGTCTTTCTATGGAGCGCTCGGTGGCTTCTTGGATATTGGGATCGAGGGTGGTGCGGATGATGAGACCTCCGTCTTTGATGCTTTCGCGCTCGAGAATTTCTTCGAGATCACGGCGGATAGCATCGAGCGCGTAGCTTCCCTGAATGATACGCTCTGAGGCACTCGGAATATTCAGCGGTGCGTTCATGGCATCATCGGCATCTTCTTGATCGAGACGCCCGTAGTGGACCATACGGCCGAGAACAGTATCGCGTTCTTTCTTCGCTGCTTCAGGATCACGAAGTGGGGAAAATGCGTTTGGCGCGCGAATGATTCCAGCTAAAAGGGCGGACTCTGAAAGGTCGAGTTGGTGCGCGCTTTTTCCAAAATATGTGCGTGAGGCAGATTCAATTCCCATGATGGAACCACCCCAGAAGATACGGTTCATGTAGTGCTGGAGGATTTCTTCTTTGGAGAAATTTGACTCAATTCGATAGGAGAGGGCGATTTCAAGTGCCTTACGGTGGAGGCTCTTAAGTTTTCCATCGCCGGGTTTTTTGAGGGTGAAGGAGTTCCTCGAAAGTTGCATCGTGATCGTGGATGCTCCTTCCCCTTTTCCGCGGGTGATCGCTCGATAGATCGAGCGGGCGACTCCTCTGAGATCGACTCCACCATGATCATGGAACCTAGCGTCTTCCCGAGAGATCAGAGCATCAATGAAGTAGTGAGAGACTTCATCGTAGTTCACGAGGTGGCGATTTTTTCCATGGAGGAAGCCAATTTCCTGTCCTTTAGAGTTTCGAAGAATTTCGCCGTTTCGATCGAGAATTTCGGTGCGCGCGGGCATTTTTTCGACTTCGCTGAGATCGTAAGTGGTAGCAAGCCCGAAGTAGAAGATAGCTGCTAGAATAAAACCGACGAAGCTGGTGAATCCTAGCAAAAGAGCAAGGCGGAGAGGCCACTTGAGGACTCCGTGAAGGTTTCGTGTCAGCCAAAAAATAAAGGTTTGGGGCGATAAGAAGAAATCCCGAGCATAAAACTCACGCTGAGTTTCAGTTTTCTTAGAGGATCCTCTTTTGCGGGCGGCTTTCTTTTTCGCGGATTTCTTGCGGGGAGGCATGGACTTGTAATGAGCTTATGTGCTGAAAAGCGAAGGCCAAGAGTGGACTTATCTGAAAAGAATTGCGGTCATTTTCTTGCAGTTTTTCAAAACAGAAGAAGGTTTGACCATCGGTAAGAAAGAAATGAAAAAATTGATGATCACTTTATTGAGCATCGCGGTGCTTCCGCTCGCTGCGCTTCCAGAGGTGAAGAGCCTTGGAGACCTTCGAGAGATTGAGGCAAAGGTGAAAGCAGTCGTAGAAAACGGCACTTCAGCAACGGTTTCGCTCCTTTCTACTCAGGAAGGAGCATCGGGCAGTGGTGTGATTGTCTCAGAAGATGGGCTGATTTTAACGGCGGCCCATGTTGTTGGTCGGAGTCGTGAAATGATTGTGATTTTTCCTGAGGGGCGTGAGGAACGGGCGAAGGTGCTTGGGGCGAATTTTTTCCGTGATGCGGCGATGATTCAGCTGATTGGAGAGGGGCCTTGGCCTTACGTGGAGGTTGGTGATTCTTCGGAAATGAAGACGGGTGATCTTGTCGTGGCTATGGGACATCCGAAGGGATATGATCCAACACGGCGTCCGCCGGTGCGCTTCGGCAGGATTATGACAATGCAGCCGGATGCCAAGATGGGTTTTTTTGTCACAGATTGCACGGTGATCGGAGGCGACAGTGGAGGCCCATTATTTGATCTTGAAGGAAAGGTGGTCGGGATTCATTCCAGCATCGATCCAAGAGAAAAGCGGATTAATAACCACGCAGGGATTGAGGGCTTTAAGAAATCCTGGGATAAAATGAAGCGAGGCGATCAGTGGGGGCAGCTCGGTGGAAATGAACTCGGACCAGATCGTCCGGTGATTGGTATTCTTCTCGAAGAATCAGACGCTGGGCTGAAGGTGATTGGAGTTCCGGAAGGCTCACCTGCCCTTGCCGCTGGAATTCGCAATGGAGATATTCTGATGACCATGTCCGATCAGCAAGTGGGCTCACTGGATAAACTTGGTGGCGTGATGATTGATTTCGAGCGTGGAGATGAGATCGAGGTCAGTCTGAAAAGAGGCGATGAAGAGCTAAAGTCTAAAGTGAAGCTTGCGAGCCGTCGTGAAATTTTTCTGAGAATTCGTAGATAGAAAAAGATGAAGACACTCACAGTTTTTCTCAGTTTGGTCTTGCCTGTGCTGGCACAATTTCGCGTTCCGCAAATTCCACCTGCAGATGAAAAAATCACTTCAGAACAAGCGGAGGATTTTTTTCGTTCGATCCGCGCCGTGACTGGAAATGCCAGTAAAGTGGTGTTTCCAATTTACTCATTCAGAAAGCCGATTGCTTCGGCGATTTCTGTGGGTGATGAGATGTTCTTAGCAAAGTTAAGTGAAGTCGCAGGCATACCACGATTGGCGATTCTTTCGAGACAAGATGGAGTATTCCCCGTCAAGATTTTAGGGGCTTATCCGGAGCATGATCTTGCCGTAATTTACGTGAAAGGTCTGATTGCTCCTGCTGCTGATTGGAGTGATGGCTCGGGATTGCTTGTAGGATCCATCTTAGCTGCAGTCCGTTCGGATGGAGAGGCTCAGGGGATTGGCGTGAAAAGCGTCGCGGCACGAAGTCTGCGAAACGAAGATCAAGGGTTTTTGGGCGTTTCGCTGGACGTTCGGAATGCAAAAGCAGGAGTGATGGTTCGAAATGTGCCCCGTGATACGGCGGCAGCTGAAGCTGGGATTCGTAGGGGTGATCGGATTCTTTCGATCAATGATCGCGAGGTGAATGGTTTCTTTGAACTTTCGACTTTATTGAAGCGGCTCCGAGTAGGAGAGCAGCCGAAAATTGTGATCAAACGTCAGGACCAAACATTTACGGTGACGCCGAGGTTGCGTGGAAATCCTCAGGAAAATCGTGAATCAGAACGAGAGCTAGCGATGGAAACCTATAGCGGTGGACGCAGTGGAGTTTATGATGGTTTCCCGAATGTTATTCAGTCCGATATGGAGCTCGCGGTGAATAGTACCGGGCTTCCAGTCGTGGATCTGAATGGAAAGATGATTGGAATGGTGATCGCGCGTGCGGGACGAATCAGCACCTTGATTTTACCCAGTGAGCTGATTCTGGAATTACTCAAAGAAAAGCCAAAGACGAATCCAAAAGACCCAGCACGAAAGATGGTTAAAGCCCAGCTGGAGAAATTACAGGAGCGCTATAAGAGATGATTGAGACAGCTACTCGTCTTCACCGCGAGGAGCCTGCTCGTAGAGTTTGTTGAGCGTGGCGGCCGGTGGGACGTTTTCGTAAAGCATGCCGTAAACGGCATCGATAATTGGAGTGCGCACGCCGGTTTTGTGGGCAAGTTCGTGGATGGATTGGGTATTCAAAACTCCTTCGGCGACCATGCCGAGTTCTTCGACCGCTTCACCGAGTGATTTCCCGGCTGCTAGCGCGAGTCCGACACGATGATTGCGCGAGTGCTTTGAGAAAAAAGTAGTGATCATATCGCCGACGCCTGAGAGCCCGCTAAAGGTCTCGGGTTGTCCTCCCAAGGTGGTTCCGAGGCGGACCATCTCGGCGAGGCTACGAGTGGCGAGCGCAGCAATGGCATTATCGCCTAGTTTAAGTCCACTGGCGACACCCGCAGCGATGGCAAAGATGTTTTTGAGCGCGCCACCGAGTTCGACGCCAGCCACGTCCTGATTAGTGTAAGCACGGAAACGTGGTGTGGAGAAAATGTCGCGTAAGGCAGATCCAATCTCAGGAGAAGGACAGCCGATGGTGGCAGCGGCGGGGAGTTGTTTTGCGATCTCCTCGGCGTGATTTGGGCCAGAGAAGACGGCGACGGGATTTTCAGGAAAAAATTCTGAGATGATCTCGGACATCCGATTGCCAGTGGATCGCTCGATACCTTTAGCGCAGGAGAGGAGGACCGTGGTTTTTGAGATGCCGATTTTCGAAAGTTTTTCGGCGGTGGTACGGATTGCAGAAGTGGGGACAACAAGTAATATCAAATCAGCACTTTGAGCTTCACGTAGTTCGGTGGTTGCTTTGATGTTTGCTGGAAGTGTGATGTCTGGGAGGTAGCGCGAGTTCTTATTGGTGGTGTTGATTTCTCCAGCAAGTTGATCGCAGCGTCCCGCCAAGGCGACGGAGTCGACGTTCTGAGCAAGGAGGCAGGCGAGCCCCGTTCCCCAAGAACCAGTACCGATTACGAAAGGGTATTTGAGGGTCATGACTTCTTTTTGGAGCCAATTTTATTTTCCGTTCCAGCGCGTAGGCGAGCGATGTTTGCGCGGTGCTTCCAGATTGCGAGGATTCCTGAAACCAGTGCGAGTATAAAGAGCGGTTTATTCCAAGTCCCGTCCTGAAATTTTCCATGTTTGATCGAGCCCCAAATGGCCATCATCGGTAGTGCAATTCCCGCTGCGATTGAACCCACGGAAACGTATTTCGTGGTGAAAGTGAAAATTGCCCAAATTAGAATGAGGATAGGCACCCCGAAGGGCATGAGTGCGGTGAATGCTCCACCAGTGGTGGCGACACCTTTTCCGCCTTTGAAACCAATCCAAGGGGAGTAGTTATGCCCCATGATTGCAGCAAAAGCGGTGAGGACGGGGACAACTTGAGCGAAGAGAAGTTGATCGTTTCCGAGGTCGAAGTTCCATATCTGTAGAGCTTCGATGGTGACGGGGATTCCTTGTCCATCGATTTTGCAGAGGTTGCTGGCGATGACGACTGGGAAGAATCCCTTGAGGAAGTCGAGGAGCAGGCAAATGATGCCGTTTCCTTTTCCGAGCGTGCGGAAAACGTTGGTGGCACCGATGTTCCCGGAGCCATGTTGTCGAATGTCGATCCCCTTTAGCTTTCCCATGAGAAGGCCGAAAGGAATGGAGCCGAGAAGAAATCCCAGAAAAGGAAGCAGCCAGATCATTTACTGAACGCGGCGGATTGATTTGATGATGACCGGCTTCTTAGGGACGTTCTGATGAGGTCCAGGGCGAAGATCGCCATTGGGCATGCGGCTGTTCATGTAAGTGGTGCCGGTCTCAGTCTTTTTAATTTGATCGACGACTTCCATTCCTTTGGTGACTTTACCAAAGACGGCGTAACCACCATTGCTTGGGTAGTTGAGGCCAGCATTATCAACGACGTTAATGAAAAACTGTGAGGTTGCACTATCAAGATCGTTGGTGCGAGCCATTGCAAGAGTGCCGCGATCATTTTTGAGCCCGTTTTGACCTTCGTTCTTGATGGGAGGATTGTTTTTTTTCTCGGTCGGGATGCCGTCCTTGAGTTCGAATCCGCCGCCTTGGATCATGAAGTTATCCATGACGCGATGGAAGACGAGCCCGTCATAGAATTTTGCATCCACATACTTTAGGAAGTTTGTGACAGTGATTGGAGCTTTCTCGCCGTTAAGCTCGATGGTGACATCGCCTTCGGAAGTCTTCATGAGAACGGTGGTTCTTTTCTCTAGCTTGGGAGCGGCTGTGTCTTTGGCTTTCTGATTAGTGCCAGCATCTTCTGCCTTGCAGGCGGTAAAAAGAAGAATAGGGAGGAGAAAAAGTGCTTTCATGTGTTTTAAGAATAGTGGTTTTAGAGAAGGGCGCAAGAGTGGTTTGGTGTTGAGGATGGCCCTCGATTTAAGACTCTACGTCTCGCTTGCTTGCGCTCTTGGGAGAGTCGGTTCGACTTTTCGTTCCCAGAGGTAGCGGCGGAAGATGACCTTTACGGCAGCGGTAAGCGGAACGGCGAGCAGAGCTCCTAAGAAGCCGCCGAGTAGAAGGGACCAGAAGAGCATCGAGAAGATGACGGTCATGGGGTGGAGTCCGACAGAATCTCCGACGATTTTTGGCGCGGTGAGGAGAGAGTTGATCTGTTGGACGATGATGAAGATTGCGACCACACCGAAAACAAATCCCCATGCCGGAAGATTCCAAGGAGCTGTAGCATCTGGATTTGCCCAAGCGCTAGAGGATTGGAAGTAGGCAATGATACAGGCAGGAACGAGGCAGATGATGTTTCCAAGATAGGGGATGATCCCGAGAATGGCCATGAGAAGGCCGATTAGAAGGCCATAGTCGAGGCCATAAAAAAAGAGTGCGAGGCCGACGAGGAGACCATCGATGAAGGCGACGAGAACTTGTCCACGGAAGAATGAAATCAGGTAGCCGTTGACTTCGCTGACGGTTTCGATGACCTCATTTTTAAATTTAGATGCTTTGAGCGGCACATAGTCGTGCCAGTTCGACTGGATGCTATTACTCTCCTTTAGAAAGTAGTAGAGGTAGATCGGAACCATCGCAAACCCAATGATGATTCCGAAGAAGCCGAGAATTTTCCCAGAGCTGTCAGAGAGCCAGAAGAGGGTGTTTTTTCCGAGGTTAGAGAGCCAATGGCCGCCAGCTGTGAATGAAAAATTTTCGAGCGCAATGATGTTTTCGGCATGATCGTTTTCGCCAATTTTAACATTCTCTTTCCAGTCGGAACTAAGGAGAAGCGCGATACTCTTTTCCTGACGAGTAAGTCCGCGAGAATCTTGCACGAGGGTGAGAGGTTCAAGAATTCCTGTGGCCGGGTTGAGCCGCCATTTTTGTTTATCTAATGCGATGAGAGTGCCTCCGTTTTCGAGATGTATTTTGACAGCTTGCGCGTCTTTGGTGAAAAATCGCTTTACGATCCAGCCCCATGCTGGGTTCTCTTTTTCGTTTTGGAGTGTTTCAGGCTTCATGGACTCAATAAGAGAGCCCTTTTCTTTGCCAGTGGCTTGACCAAGTTGGCTTGAGAGTTCGATGCCAACAAAGGCAAGGAGTCCACCAAAGAAGATGATGAAGGCGGCGAAGACGGTAATGATACCCTTGATTCTTGAGAGTCCTTTAGATTGTAAAAAGCGGACGACAGGCTCTAACAGATAAGCGATAATTCCTGCAACCGCAAGTGGGACAAGGACGGGTTGGAGGTAACCAAAAATACCACTACTCAGCCAGATGAGGCCGACGAGAAGGGCGCCGATGATGACGATCGCAATTCCCGTGACTGCACGCCAGAGCACTTTTTTTTGAAATTCGGTAGGGAAAGGTTCCTGATCCACGTGCTTAAGATGGGAAAAGTGATGAGTTAAGGCAAGCTGGGAAGTTGCGCTGAAGTCTTTGAAGCTACTGTAAAAAAACGCGATCACTTAGCCGTGATCGCGTTTTGAGAAGGCGGATGAGAGGATTCTTTATTGCTTGTTTTGGTCAATGACGTGACCAGTGGCAGCTCCTGCGGCGGCCCCGATGGCGGCTCCTTCGAGTGCGTTACCGGATTGGTGTCCGAGGATTCCGCCAATGACAGCTCCACCGAGGGCTCCGTTTTGGATGCCGGGAGAAGTGGAACCGCAGCTGGTGAGGATCAGGGCGACGGCCATTGATACCATGATGGTGATTTTGGTGTTCATATTTTAGCTAAGATTGATAATCCACTTTACTAAACGGCACCAAGGCATCTCTTATTCAGATTTTTTAAGAGAATTTTTCAACCGTGAAAGAGCGGTGAGGGTGTAACCAGTGCCGTAGGGCTGGTGGTAATCGTAGAGAGGGTAGTCCCACCAAGAGCCGTCTTTTTCTTGTTTGGAAAGGAGATGCCGTGAGAGGTGTGGGATATACTCTTGGCGCGCGTCGACTGGCAGTATCTCCAGGCACTCCGTGGCATAGTAAAAGCCGTAGTAGTAAAAGTAGCCAGAGATGGCAAAGTGAGTTTCGTGTGGGACGGGACGTTTGCGACCAATGCTGAGCCAGCCTTCGCGGAGGCAAAGACGGTGTTGCCAGTGCCTGAGGAGCTCGTCAGTGACGCGCTCATCGCCGAACTCGCGCATCGCCGCCATGCAGACTTGCGAGCGAGCAAGTGAGCCAGCGGGACGATTAATGCTGTAACGTGGGCGATAGCGGTGGGTGATGGAGTAAACGAAGGACCAGTCAGGGGTGCGTTGTTTTTCGATCGAATTGAGGCCTCGTTTGATTTCTTTGTGAGGGATTTCTACGCCAATGGTTTTCTCGGCTTCTTTCATTGCGAGAAGCACGGTAGCGGTGCTGAAAGAGGTGGGGATGCCGGAGAAGTGAGCGGTGTGCATCTCGAAGTCGAGGTAGCCCCAGCCGCCGTTTACGTCTTCTACTTTTTTGAGCATTTCAATTTGCTGCACGGCGAGTTCTTTGAGGCGCGAGCGCTTGGCCTCGTCGTTTTTCCGATATTCGTAAAGACCGGCGATGGCACGGAGGCCGTATGAGTGACCCCAGACATTATAAGTTGTGGTAGGGTCGAGATGACGAAGCTTTGGGAGAACGGTAAGTATCCAGTGTTCGCCTTTCTCGATGGCGGTGAGGACTTCAGGACGACGATCTCTGCTGTCAAGGAGGCCTGCAAGTGCGAGCCCTGATGCGCCGGCTTTAAAAGCGAGGTGAGAATCAGGAACAGGGGCGTAAATGTTGAGTCCTTTAGTGCGGCGTGGACCGCCGAAGGAGCCGTCCTTGTTCTGCTTTTGCACGAGGTAGTCGACCCCGCGCGTGATGCTTTCTTCGAGTTCCTGGTGGGTGACTGGCTTGACTTTAGGAAGAGGGCCAAGCTTAGGGAGTTCCGCCGCAAGAGTTACGGGGATGAACAGGATGAGGAATCGTATCACCAGATGGGTTTCTTAGAATTACTTCTGAGCATCGGGGGTTATAATGCACTGATCAACAGTGAGCCCAGAGAGGATTTCGGTGATCCCATTTGCCGATTTGCCGATGGTGACTTCGCGTGATTCGCTTTTGCCATCGGCCTGCTTGACCTTGACGATCGATATTCCTTCTTGTTTAGAAATAGCGCTGCTAGGCACGGTGAGAGCTTTATTATTTCGGTAAGTGACGATGGTAACTTTTCCTTTCATTCCAGCGGCGACGGGGGAATCGGTTGGGAGCTCGACGGAGAGGCTGAGGGGGTATTTGCCAGCTCCGTTTGGAACGAGCGCGAGCTTGTTGACCTTGGCGGAGAATTCCTGACCTGTGAGACCAGCGACAGAGACGGTTGCGGTATTTCCGACGGCGAGCTGGAGCCGCTGTTCTTGATCGACGCTGGTCTGAAGTATGAAGGAAGAATCAGGGGTGATAATGGTCATGAGAGGTGCTTCACTTGGAAGGCTCCCTTTTTCTGTGAGGAACTTTTCGGCACCTGAACCTGACCAAAAGCCGTTTTCAATGCCGCCGTAGTAAACCATGCCGTCAGTCGGAGCGGTCACGGTGAAAAGAGCGGTGTCTTTTTCCATGTCAGCTAGTTTTTCATCGGCTTCGTTGTCACCCTGGATTGCTTTTTCAACGGCGATGCGCTTCTGCTCAAGAGTGAGGGGAAGGGTCAGTTTGGCAGTCTCGTATTTTAGATGGGCGGAGTCGTGCTTGCGTTGAAGGTCGATCGCTTTGCGGGGGATCGTTTTTTCCATGCTCCATTTGTAAGATTGCTCAGCGCGAACGAGTCCGAACTTGGCTTTCTTTAGGGCGATGCGTTGGCGCGTGAGGATGATTTCCTCGGTCTCTTCGGTG
Source organism: Akkermansiaceae bacterium (assembly GCA_039768255.1). Lineage (GTDB taxonomy): Bacteria > Verrucomicrobiota > Verrucomicrobiia > Verrucomicrobiales > Akkermansiaceae > SW10. The sequence continues at coordinate 14,174 of JBDNAW010000029.1, forward strand.
ACACCATCTTCCTCATACATCTTAAGGAGTTGCTTGAGCTCTTCTTCGACGTAGGCAAGAGACATTTTAGCTGCTTCGAGCATCTGTGCAGCACCGCGCTCTTCGAGATCACGACCGACACGGGTGAAGTAGTCGAGTGACTCTTTTGCTTCTTGAAAAGCAATGCGCTGGCCTTCGAGACTGCGTGGAGTGGTGAGCTCGAGATCAGAGAGTTCACGTTTGGATTTCTCAAGGGCGATCTTGCGAGCTCGCACGTCTTTTTTTGTCTCGGTAAGTTTTTTATCGTATTCTTCACGATCACAGGTGATGAGGATATCGCCCTGTTTGACGATTGATCCATGCTCTATCGCTTTTTTGACGACGAATCTTGACCATTCTTTAGGCTCGATCTGAACGATTGTGGTGGAGGTAGGGATGAAAATAGCCTCAACGGATAGGGTTGTCACGAAGGGCGTCTCTCTCAGGATGTGATCACCCGCGAGAGTGGTCGCTGTGAGCAGAGAGGTGAGAGCGATGATTTTCATGTTGGATCAGGAAGTAGGGGGGGGTGTTAGCGATTTCCGCGATAGTGTCCCTTACGAGCGATGTAGAGAGTTCGCTGTTTCTTAGATTTCTCCGAGAGGGGAACAAATTCGTGAGCAACTTCAAAGCCAGACTTCTGGAGCTTCTTTTTTAAACCATTATCAAGTCGAGAGCCGATGATGCCGAGAAGGCCTCCGACTTTGAGGGTGTCGAAAATATTGTGAAGACTCGCAGGGTGAGTGGGGTCATAGTTTACCGGCGCAAGAGCGGTGAGGTGATCAAGGTCCATGATGACGGCCTGACTTTTCCCGAATTCTGGTGGAATGGGGTTGAAAGGGCTGAGAGGTTCGATGAAAACGCGATTCTTATCGTCATCGATTGGGCTTTCAGGAAGGTGGGTCTCGAGCCATTCAGGGAGAATTTCCGCCTCTGGAAAGATGACGAAAGAGGCTTTTTCTTGGGGCAGAAAATGAAGGGCAGAGGCGACGGCATGACCGAACCCGAGCCCGAGAAAAATGATGCGCGGTTTTTTCGCGGGACGGAAAGGTTGACAGATCATTTCCATCAATTCGATGGCAGGTCGGCCCCAATTCTGAGCGGCAACGAGACTGCCACGACATTCAAGAGAGTATCGGCCATCGTGCTCGACGAGTTCCATGGGAAGTCGGGTGCAGGACGTAGTTTGCTCAATTGTGATGCGTGGTTTCATAAAAGACCCTTTCTGGGGCTAAGGGGTTTTCCTTCTAAAGGGGGGAGATTACGAGTAGAAAAAGAAGGGAATGATGGTGAAGAAAATCAGCATCCAAGGGCGTTCATATGAGCTGCCGGTTTTGTGAAGCTTAGTCGTCTATCAAAGTGTAGCGCTCGGTTAAGTTCCTTAATCCGCAGCTTTCTTAGCAGCCTTTTTCCTCGGGGCGAACTCGAAGCCAATCTTGGCAGTCTCGGGGTCGAGAGTGAGGTGGGCTGCGAAGGCTCGCTTGGTTTTTTTGGAAATAAATCCAGGGAGAAGGTCGGTCTTTCCTTCGACGAGCATCTTTTCGACATCGCTTGGGCTGAGTTCTTTTTGCAGAATCGTTTTTCCGAGGCGGAAGCCATCGGGATTATCCTGGGTCGTCATTTCTGGGACCATGTAAGCTTTTTCGGTTTCGTAGAGCTTCGCTTTTTTCCCGTTGGTAAGAGTGACTTCCTTGAGGAGTTGATCCTCAGTGAGGTCCTCGACGCTTTCGAGATCGGAATCGAAGACGAATTCGGTTTTCCATTTTCCGAGCTTTCCGGTTTTGGAGACTTGCTGTTTTAGCTCAAGGGCAGCTTCGAACGGACGGTTAAAGCGGGAGACGAAACCTTCACGTTGATCGAGAAATTTTGTAGTGAAGAGCTCGAGCGCTTCAGCTTCGGTGATGAGGCGGCCTGCAATGTATTTTGAAATACGGAACTTACACTCCGCATCGCGACACTCGTAGGTTGCGTCGGTTTGCTTGAGGTCTTTTGCCCCACAGTTCGGACAGACGCATTTCAAGTCAGGGAAGGGACGGGAAATGATTTCATCGTAGTGAGAACGAGCTTTTGAGACCACTTCTTCAGTGAAGTTTGCAATTTCCTTCATGAAGGTCTCTCGGTCGAGTTCACCTTGTTCCATGCGGCGGAGTTTGGCTTCCCAATCACCAGTCATGGAAGGAGAAGTAAGGGGCTTCACTTCCATTTCTTCAAGGAGGTCGATAAGGCGCACGCCTTTTCCAGTTGCGATGAGCTCGCGGCCGTCACGGGTGATGTATTTTTGGCGGATAAGGCCTTCAATGGTCGCCGCGCGAGTCGCGGGAGTTCCGAGGCCGCGTTCGGACATTGCTTCACGGAGTTCGTCGTCATCGACAAGTTTTCCGGCGCCTTCCATCGCTGAAAGGAGGGTGGATTCGGTGAAGCGCGCCGGTGGATTGGTTTCCTTTTCGAGCATCTCGACTTCGAGGGCCTTGGCGTCTTCGCCCTCTTGCACAACGCACAGTTCATCTTTACCAGCACCAACGCCAGGTCTGCGACCGTAAACGCCGAGCCAGCCTGGAGTAACGAGGATTTTACCATCTGTGCGGAAGGTGTCTTTTTCAGAGCCGTGGTCGATGGTGGTGATTCGCTGAGTGACCTCAAACTCGGCGTGGGGGAAGAAGACAGCGAGAAAACGCTTGGCGATCATGTCGTAGAGCTTCTGTGCGGGCTCGTCGAGCTTCACGACTCGACCCGTCGGAATGATGGCAAAGTGATCGGAAACTTTTGCATTATTAAAGACGCGCTTTTGGAACTTGAGGCGGTCATTCTTAATTGCATCTTGCGCCCATTCGGCAAGGCCTGAGCTGGACTGGGCAAGCTCACCGACAATTTCCTTCACATTCGGAAGGTAGTCTTCCGGAAGGTAGCGGGAGTCGGTTCGCGGGTAAGTGATCATTTTATGACGCTCATAGAGCGTCTGAGCGAGTCCAAGAGTGTTCTTGGCGGTAAAGGGTGCTTCACGCTGCAGGGTGGTGAGATCGTAAAGCTGAGGTGCGATCTGCTTGGTCGGCTTTTTCTCCTCGGTGACAGTTCCAGTTTTCCCTTCGCAGCGGTCAGCGATGGTTTTGGCTCGGTCTTTATCCCAGATGCGCTCAGCGCGGCCGTGAGGATTGGTTTCGTCTTTTTTGAAGTCGAGATCGACCCACTTCGAGTCGTATTCGCCAGCGGCAACTCCGAAGGAAGCATGGACTTCCGCGTATGGAGTGGCTTTAAAAACTTGGATTTCGCGCTCGCGCTTCGCGAGAATAGCAAGAGTGGGAGTCTGCACTCGTCCGGCGGCGGTGATATTAAAGCCGCCATGGCGTGATCGGAAACAAGTGAGGGCACGGGTAGAGTTCAGTCCGACAAGCCAATCAGATTCTGAGCGGCACTTTGCGGCGTCAGAGAGATTCGACATGTCATCACCTTCACGGAGATTCGTCCATGCTTCCTGAATCGCACCGGTGGTCATGGATTGCATCCAGAGGCGTTTGACCGGCTTATCGATCTTCCCGATATCGATGATGTATTGAAAGATGAGTTCACCTTCTCGGCCTGCATCACAGGCATTCACAATCTCAGTGACTGCCTTCGAGCGAGCGAGTTTAAGGACATGGCGGAGTCGTCCTTCGGTCTGCTCAATCGGCTGAAGATCAAATTTTTTCGGGATTGCGGGCAGAACGTCGAATTTCCATGGGAGATTTTTTCCATTTGGTCCGGTGGGCATTTTAAGTTCAACCAAGTGACCTACGGCAGAAGTGATCATCGCATTGTCATTCTCAAAATACTGAGCATCACGGGACTTCCCCTTTTTGTTGAATTTACCAAGGGTTTTAGCGAGGGCCTTGGAGAGATCGGTAGCTACCGAGGGCTTCTCTGCGATGATTAAAGTCTTGGACACGGGCCGGACTTACGCACCAGAGACCCTTGTTGAAAAGGGATTTTTTTAATGAGCACCCGGAGTGTGGATCTGGCGGGTCCCTTGAGAAGGGCGTGCATCAGGTCGGAAACAGCGGGCGTGGTAGCCTTTTTCTGTCGGTCCGCGGTGCTTGGGTTGTTGCTCCAAAACGCTCACGGTGAAGACCGCTTGCCGCTCGACTTCGCAAAAGGGGCATGGGGCAATCGCTTGCGATCTGGTGAGGCTAATCATTTCCTCACAAGAGGGGCAGGGAAAGGTGATCATGCTATGGCTACTCATCCTTTGATTCGACTTTTAATATATCTTAATCAATCTGAAAAATCCTTCCTGCGAGTGTAGTGCAAAAAATATTCATCAGCTCCTCCTTTGGTGAGGGTATTGAGTTCGAAATGTCGGGATTCAGGAAGGAAGTCACTAGGAATGCCGGTGAGGGTGGGCGCATTTCTTCCTCCGAAAAGGGTATGTGTCGCGAGGGTGAGGAAAAGCTCGTCGATCAGATCGAGCTCTAGGAGTTCACGCATGAGAACTCCGCCGCCTTCGCAGAGAAGGGTCTCGATTTCAGTTCTCTGATCGAGCCAGGTAAGCCAATCGGTGAGTGATGATTGGTGAACCGTGGCGTTGTTGATCTTGGGTTTTTTACCTCCTGTAACGATAAGGTGAATGGGGCCGCCTTCTGAGTGGAAGAGTTTATGAGAGGTGTCGAAATTTCCGGTCTCAGAAATGACACAGCGCCAAGGTGGAGGTGATTTCGTGGTTGTCATCGACATCTGATCTTCTTCCAGCGTTCCGCGGCCGACGATAATGGCATCGGCGGTCTGGCGGATTTCGTGAAGGCGCTGAAGGTCACGCTTTGAAGTGAAGCGGGCAGGAGCTTTACCCGTAGTGGAAATTTTTCCATCAGCGGTGAGCGCGAAGTTGGCGATGATGCGGAGTGACATCGGAGAGAGCTTAAGGGTTGAAATCACAGATGGACAGAATGAAGAAGCCGCTCCGAGCGCGAAGAAGACTTGAGAATTTACTAACTGGGATTAGGGTCAACCCATGAGCAACGAAAAACCTCAAATCACCGCGTACTTAAAAACTTTCTGTGGCTGGAGTGAAGGCGTCCGCGCGATCATGCGCAAGTATGATCTCGAGTTCGAAGAGAAGGATATTATTAAGAATCCTGCGTTCCGCTGGGAGATGGAACAGAAAAGTGGTCAGCCTCTCAGCCCTTGTGTTGAGGTGAATGGCGAGATGCTTCCTGATGTTTCTGGAGAAGAAGTTGAGGCCTTCATGATTAAACAGGGCATCGTGAGTGCGAGCGAAGAAGCTCCGGATGCGCCCATCGATGCTTCCTGCTCACCAGAGCAGCACGAAGCGCAAGCACGGATGGAGGCCGAAGCTGCGGGAGCAAAGGGTGAGCCCGGGAAGATTGTCTTCTTAGACTAAAACGAATCTTTACCGGATTCTTCTGTGGTGAACGTTCTTCCCGAGCCGCCAAAATGGAATGCTGTGATGGGCTTCGATTTTGATGATACGCTTATGCTGGGAGAGGAGCACGAGCCTCGTATTGATCCCCAATTCTTCGATTGTATTCGTTGGGTGCGTGCGAATTATGGAGCGGCATGGGGGATTTGCACAGGGCGATCTCTCCCACAGCTCGTGGAGGGGTTGAACCAAGCAAAGTTTCCTTTTTTACCCGACTTTGCGGTGGTTCGTGAGAGGGAAATCTATTTTCCGGGGCAGTTTGGTCGTTGGCTTCCTGACCAAGATTGGAACAAGGCTTGCTCGAAAGATCATAAAAAGCTCTTCCGGAAAGCGAAGCGCTTGCTCGGGAAGATGCAGAAGTTTGTAGAGAGCGAAACCGCTGGAAAGTGGATTTCTGTTGAAGGTGATCCAGCCGGTATCGTAGCGACTAGTGAGGCCGAGATGGCTCGTAATTTAGCATTTCTAGAAACTCTCCCAAAGATGGAAAACCTGAGTTATGAGAGAAATGGAATTTACTTGAGGTTTACCCATTCGGGGTATCGTAAAGGAACAGGCTTACTTTCGTGCGCGGCGCGTTGGGGGATCGATGCAGCCCATATTCTAGCTGTGGGTGATAATTTCAATGATCTCAGCATGCTCGATCCATCGGTGAGTGGAGCGTGTGGTTGCCCATCAAATTCGGTAGAAGAGGTGAAGCGATTCGTCGCGGAGCGGGGCGGCAAAGTGGCCGCGAAGCCGGGAAGCCTCGGCGTGATGGAGGTGCTTGGGCATTATTTTGTTCAGTGATGAGCGTTGGCGAATTGTTGAGTTTCGCTGCCATCATGGCGGTGGGGCAGTTCAGCCCAGGGCCAGATATGATTCTCCTGACACGTACGGCACTTGCAGAAGGTTTACGTGCTGGATGGCTGATGGTGGCTGGGATTGTCACCGGATTGGCATTTCATGCCTCACTTGCGATTGGCGGAATGGCGGTTTTGATGGCGAGTGGTGGGTGGTTCTCGCAGACCAGCAAGGTTTTGGCGGCGGCTTATCTTTGTTGGCTCGCCTGGGGATTGTTGAAGAAGGCTGGAGTGGCAGATGGAGAGGTTTCTTCGAGTCAAAATAGCCCATACCTAAGAGGGCTTTTTTGTAATCTTTTGAATCCCAAGGTTCTCGTTTTTTTCGCCGGGGTGGTGGCTCCTTTTTTGAAAGGCGAACCCACGATGGAAACCTACTTTTCGCTTTGGAGTATCATTGTAATTGAAGGCTTTGTTCTCTGGGGGCTATGGGTCTGGCTCTTACAATTTTCAAAAATAAAGCGCGCCTACCATCGAGTAGGGCGCGCTTTGGATATGATTTTTGCCTTTGGCCTAGTGGCTTTGGCGATCAGCTTGCTGCTCTAGAGAAAAATCTTTTTACCGTCGTTCTTCGCACTTTCGTAGACCGCGGAGATGAGCTCGACAGATTTACGAGCTTCCGTCGCGCTGGTGGAGGGCTCCCGGCCTTCGGCGATTGCGGTGACAACCTCCTCGAAGTTACGCTGGTGCTGATAGGTGTTAATGGCTGTGGGGTCATTAGCACCGAGTCCTGCTTCTTGGCCTTTCATGAGGGATTTCTGAATTTCAGCATCCTCGGGCTTTTCGTTCATGAAGTCCCAGATTTCGAAGGCTTCGTCAGCGAGGAAAACGGAACCTTCGGTTCCTGAAAGTTGCACACGTGCAGGGTGGCCGTCTTTCGACCAGGTGCAGGTTGACGCTTCAATGACGCCACGAGCGCCGTTTTCGAATTCCAAAACGGCCACGCAATGGTCTTCCACCTCGATTCGCTCGTGTGCGAGGCAGACGGTGTTTGCTTGGACGGATTTGACTGGGCCAGCGAGGTATAGGAGGGCGTCTACGGTGTGGATTGATTGATTCATCAATGCGCCACCGCCATCAAGAGCCCATGTGCCACGCCAGGCTGCGGAGTCGTAGTATGCTTGATCACGGAACCACTTAATGTAAGCGGAGGCGGAAGCGAGGACTCCGAAGCGCCCTTCATCGGTAGCTTTCTTAAAGGCGTCCATCCCAGGGTGGAAACGGCGGTTGAGGACGGCGGCAATCGTTTTTCCATTTGCCTTGGCGGCATTCATCAGTTCGTCGATGCGAGGAAGGGTGATTTCGAGAGGCTTTTCTACAATAACGTGCTTTCCGGCGTTGAGCGCCGCGAGGCTTGGGTCAAGGTGTGCTCCGCTTGGAGTCCCTACGGTCACGATCTCTAGTTCAGAATCGGCGAGGAACTCCGCCATGTCTGAGTAGGCTTTCGCTCCGTATTCGTTAGCGAGTTTTTCGGCTGCTTCTTGGCGAAGGTCGAAGACTGAGTGGAGTTCACCACCCGTCATGTCGGTAATGGCTTTGGCGTGGAAGTGGCCGATCATGCCGGCTCCGATAATTCCGAATTTCATAACTACCGACATTTGAACTCCAGTAAGGCAGAATGGCAAAGGTGAAATGTCTTAGTTCTCAGGAATCTCATTCACAGTGTAGTAGGCGTGCTGGTGAAGTAGTTCGTTAGCCTGTTGATCGAGGACCTTTTTAAGGTCGAAGGCGTAGCAGTGACCTTTTTTGAGTTCGTCGGTCACGATGCGTGCAGACAGACCGTCTTTGGAGAGGGTGACGGAGTAAACTTGGGGGGTGTCGTTCTCGATTTCTGGGCCTCCGTAGGCTCCGTGATATCGGTGGGTGAAGCTTGAGAGTTGGTAGTTCTCCGGGGCGTTCGCTGTTTTTGGATCCACAGGCTTCGTGAAATCAATATTGAATCCGTTTTTGGTGATGGTGATTTCTTTGATTTCGAAAGGCATTTTTCCGGACCATTCGAGCCGTTCGAGCGCATACGGTTTAAGCCCTCGAACGGGCCAGCCTCGGTTGGTTCCTCCGGCAATGAGCTTTCCGCTTGGGATGAAGTGGATGTTGAGGATGCCTGTGGAGAGGCCCTCACGGAACGGGTAGCAAGCCCCCTGCCACACCCCGTTCACCTCCTCAGTGGTGGCACGCATGATGATGGATTGGGTGTAGTCGCCCAGGAACATTTGATTTTCGAAGGGGCCGAAATTCCCCTTGGTCTGATTGACGACGAAGCCTGAGATAGAACGCCCCATTCTGATGTAGGGGAAGATGACGGCATAAGGGACAAGCTCTGGGACGCGTTCTTTTTCGATGACGATTCGAGAGCCGCTTTCGGGCTTCGTTGGTTCCTCAAGTTCAGGGACATATTGATACCAATTGTAGCTCGCTGGATGCCCCATGAAACCACCTTCTTTGACGAACTTAAGGCTGCATGAATTATTCCACGGGCCTTGGCTCTCGATGTAGAACGGAGCTCCGTGTTCATTAAAGCCCATCCCGCCGGGGCTCCTCATGCCACTTGCGATAGGGATGGATTTCCCTTCAGGGGTGATTTTAAACCCCCAGCCTCGAAAGAGTTGCCATGAGTTATAAGATTTCGAAAGGCCCGTTGCGACGTAGAGGTTCCCGTCGGGATCGAATTTTGAGCCGAAGGCGTATTCGTGATAGGTGCCGTAGCCCCATTCGTCAGAAATCACTTCGAAGGAATCGGCTTCACCGTTTTTGTCACGATCGGAGATTTTAGTGAGCTCACAACTCTGGGTGACGTAGAGGGCGTCATCTTTCCAAGCGAGGCCAAAGATTTCATCAAGCCCGGTGGCGAAGAGTTGGAACTGAGGTTCAGGTCGGACGGCATCGAGTCCAGAGATCAAGTAGATGTCACCTCGCCGAGTGCCCACGGCGATTCGGCCATCGGGCAGTGTTTCGAATGCTCCTGCTTCAATGACGAGATCCTTGGGGAGGGGGACATCCACAATCGGGTAGAATTCTCGTTCCCGATCTGCCGTGCCCCAGCGTTCACCAACCTCTTCAGCATGACACGAGGAAAAGATGAAGAAGCTGATGAGGATGAATTTAGCGAAGCAATTCATAGTCGATGGTGTAGGTGGTTTGCCCTTGGCTAAGAGGTAGTTCAAAGAGGAGTTCCTCTGGATTGGAAGAAAGGCGAGCTGCCGTGGATTTGAGTGTTAAATTCTCAGTGGCATAAGCGCCTCCTCCTTGATCAGTGATTGCTCCAGTGAGGGCTCGAAAGATAAGTGTGTCTTCTTTGTGGGATGAGATTGTGAAAGTGCGACGCAGTAATTTTTCGTTCAACACCACGGAGTGATCCTCGATCATGAGGTCTCCGCATTGGTATTTGAAAGTTGGATTCCCGTATTGATCAAAGATGTATCCCTTGAAGGTGAATCCATGATTTTTTGGGTAAAGCGGATCGGGGTTTTCGGGGGCTTCTTTAGTGGTGACGGGGGCGAGGGGCCACGTTTGTTTTAGATCGCTTTTGCGGAGGAATGCGAGGTCTTGGGGCAAAGTGATTGGGCGTTCAGCAGGGGTGAAGTCTCCAGCGCCTTGGGATCGCCAATTTGCGGTGATAAATTTGCCTTTCCAAATGGCAGTGAGCGACCCGTTCTGCGCGTTGAAGGAGTAGTTCAGTCTTTGGGGATACCCAACGGCGATTCCTCGGTAACCAGCAACTCGGCTGCGTCCACGATAAACACGCACCTTGTCTTTGACGATGAGTTCGCTGGGCTTGGATCGAAGTCCTTTCGGATCGCGAGCGGAACGACCAAGTGAGAATTGAAACCAAAGTGCCCGCAGTTGTTCTTCGGTGTCGCCCTTGAGGATGTCGGTTTGGATGGCTTTGCCATCGGGCCAGTAGTTGGGCATGATGATTCCCGGGCGGTGCTTAGCGGGATTTTTCATGAAGTCAGAAAACCATGCGGGCTGAAGTCGTTGGTAACTCCAGATGAGATCGTAGCCTTTCATACCGGGAGAGTCCTTGCCGTTGTAGTTGTGGCAGGAAATACAGTTAAGACCTTCAGTTCCCAGGAGAAGGTGGCCGCCATTGTTAATCATGGGGCGTTCTTCGCGGCTTGGAGGCTCGATTTTAAGTTCTGGGAGGGCGTCAATTTTGGCAAAATGTTCCGGAAGGTGTTTGAGTGCTTCTTGCCCGTATTGGGGCATTCGCGTGGTCATGTAAGGTCGCACCGACATCCCATCGTGAAGAACCTTATGCATCCATGAGGGTTTTAGTTTACCTCCGATTTTTGTCAGGGGAGGTGGGATGCGGGCTTCGTTACCGAGAGCCTCTTCGGTGGAGTGAAAGTAAGAGTCCAGTTCCTGCGAGACACCACCGTAGTCATCACGTTGGTGACAAGAAATACAGTTCAAGCTGGTGAGCTTCATTTTGACATGGTCGTCTTTGGTGAAGCTGACTGGTTTCGAGAGAAACTCTTTGATGGAACTCTTCTGAGATTCACTCAGTTGGTAATTCGCCTTTGTGTTTGTGAGGCATCCGTGATCGAGATTCAGATCAGCGAGTTTGGGGGAAGCTTGAGCTTTTGATTCGTCGAGGTTGTGGCAGGCAACACAATTGTATTTTGCAAAGTTCGCTTTGCCGGTCGCGACGAGGTCGGGTTTGGGAACGGATTGTTTTACTGGAGCTTTACCAATTAGATAAGCTTCGATTGCTGAGGCCTCTTTTGAGCTAAGCTTGAGGTTAGGCATTCGTCCGGAGGGGCGAGTCGTCAGTGGGTCTGCGAGGAAATGAGCAAGTTCGCCATGGTGGTATTTGCCGTTGAGGTGTTTCAGGGTTGAGCCTGATTCATCGTGAGGGGCGTGGCAGGCTACGCAGCCGATTTCATGGTAAAGTTTTTCTCCTTCTTTCGCGTTTCCAGTTTTAGCGGTAATGGGGGCGTCTCGCGTGAGTGACATCAAGTAGTGGCTGATGGATTCGCTCACGGCTTCTTTCTCAGCTGCGGAAAGTTCACTCAGGACATCAGGCATGGTGGTGCCAGGGTGACTTGAGTGAGGATCGGAGAGGTATCTTTTGAGGTAGTCTCCGGTAATGCGTGATCCGACGTGTCGGAGATCGGGCGCAGTTTTCATCTCCCCTGAGATGCCTTCGTGGCAAGCGGCGCAGCGGAGTTCTTCCACAAGAACTTGTCCTTGCTGAGCCGTGGTTAGGGGGTGCTTGGAGGTAAACCCCGCAATGACGGGCTCAGCCGTGGCGATTGATCCTATTAAGACGGTGAATCCGAGGAGACTAACAAGCCATCGCGAGCACTGCATGTCCCTAGCCTGTCATTTCAAATACAGCTGGTAAATCTAATCCTGTTGGTGAGGGGCGTTTACCAAGAAAATTTTACGGACATGGTGAGATTTCGGCCAGGCATGTTTTGTCCAGAACCGTGGATGCGGTAGTCCTCATCGGTGAGGTTTTCGAGCGCAAGGTTGAGCTGGATGTTTTCGCTCATTTCCCAGCCGGTGTAGAGCGAGGCGATGAGGTAGCTTGGAGTTCCGTTGGCAGGGATGCGCTGGGTATCGGAAGCGGCGAGGCTAGAAAGGTTATTCTGATTGGCAACGGCTTGGATGCGTCCGGCAATCCAATATTGCGCAGAAGGATGGGTCCACTTGAGAGTGGCGGAAGCGGAGAGCGGGTGAAGGCGGCGGATGGTGTCATCTCCGATGGGGCCTCCGAGGAAATCGGGTTGTTCAGCCTTACCATCCTGCCATGAGAGGTAACCGGAGAGTTCCCAATCGGGGTGGAAATTCCATGCGGCTTCCGCTTCGAATCCGTAAAGGTAGCCATCTCTGCCGTTTACGGTGACGAGTCCTCCGGTGCCATCATCGATGCGAGTGATACCGTGACCGATGAAGGTGTAGTAACCGGTGAGACCATAGGAAAGGGTATCATCGAGATAACGGGCACCAAGTTCTGCGGTGAGGAAATTTTCCGGATCAACATCAGGAGAGCCGCTGGAGTTGAGACCATTTAGGGCAAATTGAGCGCCGGTGAGGTCATCAAGATTTGGCGCACGGAAGGCTTGGGAGAGACCTCCGAAGATAGTCCATTCATCGGCGGCGGCGTAAACTCCGCGAAGCGAGAGTGAGAGGTCATTCCATGAGGCGTTTCCACTTTGGTCAACGGCTACTCCATCGGGGCGGTAGCCGTTCCAGTCTGTTCCGATGTAGGTGAAGCGAGCGCCCGCATCGTAGCGGAAGCGGTCGGTGAGTTCGTGCGCGTAGTTGGCGAAAATACCGAGGGAATCGTAGGTTGAATCATCGGCGACAGGGCGATTGGAGGGGCGTGCGATTCCATCGCGGAAGCCTGTGGATTCGACTGAGTCGTGGTAGTAATCAGTTCCCCAGAGAAGGGTGCCATTTGCCCAGGGTGACTCGGCTTGGAAGGTGAGGCCGTAAGTCTCGACATCAAGGATGCGTTCGTCAGTGCGGCCTGAGCTGCGAACTCGGAATTCTGAGTCCTGAGATTTCTGGTAGGATGCGGTGAGTTGCCAGCTGTTGATCCAGGCGGCAGCCGCATCGGCGTCCGCGATTCGGAGGTAACTTAGTGAGCGTTCTTGATCGTAAGTGCGCTGCAGATCGGTGCCTGCCGTGGTGAAGGAATTTCCGTGGATCCAGCCTTGGTTGGCGGTGGTGTTATGCCAGCGGTTGATATCGTCCTGATCGAGGTAGGTGTGGGCAAAGGTGACGGTTTGGGAATCAGAAAGAGCGAATTCGAATTTAAAATCGAGCGACTGTTCTGAGTAACCAGTGCCAACCATGCGGCCGAGCGCGGAGTCTTTGATATCGCCGAAATCTTTGGCAGAAATTCCGAGCATGATGCCCCATTTTTCGCCAACTCCGAAGCGTTGCTCGATGCGGCCAAGATTCGACTGTGAGTTGGTATCGAAGCGGTAGTAAGATGCGCCGCCAGAGAAAAATCCTTCTTCGTCACGGAAGCCGGAAGACTTGGTGAAGGTGTTCACCGTTCCGCCAATCGCATCCGATCCATAAAGAACGGAGCCTTGGGATTTGATGAGTTCGACACGAGCGATGCCTTGAGAATCGACAGTGTTCCAATACTGGACCGGACCACCACGCCAAGTGGCGTTGTTGAGGCGGATGCCATCTTGGAGAAGAAGGGTTTGTCGTCCGTTGAATCCACGGATGTAAGGTGATCCGTGACCGAGAGTGGTTTGTTGAACGAGCACTCCAGGTGAATTTTGAAGTGCCTGCGGAAGGGTGCGGGCGGCTTCTTCGAGAAGTTCTTCCGCAGTGAGAATTTCCGAAGAGTAGGGGCTTTCGGAAACCTCTTCCGCCATGCGGCTGGCCGTGACGACTAATTCGGGAAGCGCATCTTCAGCCGCAAGGACAAGCGGTAAGATGACGACCAAGCGAAACATCACAGATGAGAACGTTGAGTTGGTGGATTTCTTAGAGAAAATTAGCCTTTAATTTCGAGGAGCATCTGCGGGTTGCTTGGGAACTTTTTCATGAAGAAAAGAAGACGTTCCATCGCCTCGACCGGCTTGTGTCCGGCGAGACCTCGACGAATCATGTAGAGCTTGTTGAGAGTGATATCGGCAAGCAGAAGTTCTTCGCGGCGGGTGCCGGATTTGAAGATGTCGACAGCTGGGTAAACGTAGTGTTCAGCGATGCGTCGGTCGAGAACGAGCTCCATGTTACCAGTGCCTTTGAATTCTTGGAAGATGGCTTCGTCAGCTTTCGAGTTTGTCTGAATCAGAGCGGTGGCGACAATGGTGAGCGAGCCAGCTTCACGAGTATTACGAGCAGCGGCGAAGAGACGGCGCGGCATTTCTAGTGCTCCAGCGACGATTCCTCCAGACTGGTAACCACGTCCGCGGCTTTGCTTACTTCCGCCCATGCTGTTGTTATAAGCGCGAGCAAGTCGGGTGATGGAATCCATCAAGATGAAGACGTTTTTTCCAGACTCAACCATGCGCTTGGCTCGCTCGACGCAGAGTTCGGCAAGGCGGCAATGGTTACGCGGAGACTCGTCATTTGAGCTGGCATAAATTTCGGCATCAGGAAGTTGACGACGGAATTCAGTAACCTCTTCGGGGCGTTCGTCAACGAGGAGAATCATGAGGTGTATATCTTCCTCATATCGCTCCTGCACGGCCTGCGCCATGTGGAGAAGGAGAGTCGTTTTTCCAGAACGAGGAGGGGAGACGATAAGGCCACGTTGGCCACGGCCGACGGGAGCCATGATGTCGACGACACGGGTGGTGTAGCGATCGGGAGTGGTTTCGAAGACGATACGCTGATCAGGGTTGACCGCTTTGAGCTCTTCAAAGAAAGGAAGTTTACGAGCTTCTTCGGGCTCGATTCCATTCACCTCGGTTAGCTCGACCATTTGCGGGCCGCGGGTGGAGTCACGAGCGACACCTTTGAGCCACGCTCCGGGGCGAAGGCCGTTCTTGCGAGCGATATCGGGCGGGATGAAGACATCCTGTTTGTTTTGCTCAAAATTCTGATCCGGGCGGCGGACAAAGCCGAAGCCTTTAGGTGCCATTTCGAAAAGTCCGGCGATAGGGAAGGGATCGCTGGTGAATTCTAAGGGCTTGCGCTCGCGCTGTTCGCGATGACGGCTACGGCCACCTCCATTTTTATTGCCGCTGCCTCCACGGCCATATCCAGGCTGGCGACCTTGGCGTGGGCCGCCTTCGCCACCACCATTGTTGTCGTGGTTTTTATTATGTCGGTTACGGTTGTTACGTCGACGGCGATTATTGCGCTGGCGGCCTTCATTATTGCTGTCGCTGTAGTTGGAATCCGAGTGTCCGGAGTCTGGAGGTGTCATAAATGAAAATTTGGGTGATGAAGGTGTTTTCGTTTATCCGGAGATCAAAGTGCTCGACATTGTAGCCACCAGTCAGGTTGGTGAATACACGGAGTGCGGGCAGGGAGTATGATCCGAGGTCTTGTTTCAGGGATGTCCGTGTTGATTGGGTATGGGCTTTCGAAAGAAAACACCTGAATCAACGCGGGAACTCACGCTGAGAAGCCTCTTCGGGAAAAGAGAAACGGCGGGAACGCATCACGTTCGCGGCCTTCAACTTTTTGTAAAATGCCTAAATAAAGGAGGGAAGGCAATGATATTTTCCGAGGCTGCATCCAGAGTTTGGATTTACCAAAGCGGCATCTGCTCGTCGCCGAAGAGTTGGTTTTTCTTGGGAGCAGTGATAATGTCGAGATCGAGGATGAGTTCGAGGGAGGCTTTTTCTTCTTCCTCTAAAATGGTGCGGATATGTTCGGCCCAGATGTCGGGGTCTCCGCCTTGTTTTTCGGTGAGAAGGAGAGACCACTGGCTGATGGTTCCGCTGGGTGCGGCGCGCTTGCGGAGTTTATCGAGCCATGCGGAGTAGAGGCTAGCCTTCATGATTGCGTGGTGTAAACGAGAGCTGAGGCGAGCGCGGCAATCCCTTCCTTTCGACCGACGAAGCCCATGGTTTCGTTGGTGGTAGCCTTGATCCCGATTTGAGCGGTGGTAATACCGAGTGCTTTGGCGATATTTTCCTTCATTGTATCGGCGTGAGGGAGAACCTTGGGAGCTTCGGCGATCATGGTGGAATCGATATTGGCTAGGAGGTAGCCTTCTTCGGCGCAAAGATCACGACATTTTTCAAGGATGCGGAGCGAGCAGATGTCCTTACAGGAAGGGTCACCAGGAGGGAAGTAGTAGCCGATATCGGGCAGACCGAGCGCACCGAGGATGGCGTCTGCGATGGCGTGACTGAGGACGTCGGCATCCGAGTGGCCCGCAAGTCCGTGGGTGTGTGGAATCTCGACCCCGCCCAGAATGCAGGGACGGTTTTCGGCGAATTGGTGGACGTCGTATCCGATTCCGGTTTTAAAAGGGGGCTTCATAGAATTTCTTCGATGGGGATTTTACCATTGGTAGCAACGATGGAGTAAACATCGGGTTTATCCGGGTGAGGTTTGAGGTCCACTTTTCCTCCGGTTGCTTCGATCATGAGTTGTCCGGCGGCGATGTCCCAGAGGGAGATACGGGCTTCGACGTAGGCATCGAGACGACCACAGGCGATGTAAGCCATGCCGAGTGCTGCTGATCCCATCATGCGCATCTTCCGGGCTCGAAGTGAACCTTTGCGGAAGCGCTCGAGCCCAGTGGTGAGGGCGTGTTCGTCTTTTCCGCAGCCAACGAAGAGGATGGATTCTTCGAGGGTTTCGCGCTTGCTGACGGCGACTGGCTTTCCATTGAGGAGCGGCTCGCCACCTTTCTCGACGGTCCAGAGTTCATGAACCATGGGATCATATATCACGCCGAGGACGAGCTCTTCATTCACACGCTGAGCGATCGAGATGCAGAAATGAGGGATGCCGTAGAAAAAGTTTACGGTACCATCGATGGGATCGACGATCCATTGATGCTTGGAGTTTTGGTCACCAGCGAGACCTTCCTCGCCGTAGATAGCGTGGCTCGGAAATTCCTTGAGGATGATATCGGTGATGAGATCTTGAGACTCTTTGTCGAGTGCGAGTTTTAGATCGTGGGCGAGGGCTTCATCGACATGCTTGTCCTGATGAAAATTCGCGCGGAGGAGTTTGCCTGCTTCTTGAGCAGCGTGGATCGCAGTTTCGAGTTCCGTCACGCGGTGAGGATGGACGAGGCGGGGTGAGATGCCACGTTTTATTTTCCAAGGTCTTCGATCAACTCGATGAGATGGTAGGCGAGGTGATCTTTGCTGTCTTTAGGTAAGGTTTCGCTGCGGTCAGGGTAGATGAGAAGGACTTCGTTTTCGGAGGAATCGAATCCGATGTCTTTTCGGGAGATGTCATTTGCTACGACGAGGTCACAGCCTTTGCGTTCGAGTTTCCCGCGGGCGTTAGTTTCGAGGTTTTCGGTCTCGGCAGCAAAGCCAATAAGAGAGCCCTTAAAACCCATCACGGAACGGGCTGAGCCGAGGATATCCTTGGTCCGTCTGAGCTCGAGGGTGAGTCCATCATCGGATTTTTTTATTTTCTGATCAGCGACGATGGAAGGGGTGTAATCCGCAACAGCAGCAGCAAAGATGGCGATGTCTTGGCGTCCGATGTGGCCTTCAACGGCTTGATACATTTCTTCGGCTGACTCAATCGGCAGAAAATCGACGCTCTCTGGAATGTCGAGCGTAGTGGGACCCGAGATGAGCGTGACCTGGTGCCCTCGCATAGCGGCAGAAGCAGCGAGGGCATAGCCCATTTTACCAGAGGAGCGGTTCGTGAGATATCGAACGGGGTCAATTGGCTCATGCGTGGGCCCAGCGGTGATGAGGATTTTCATTCAGGAAAACTTTGAGACCACGGAGAGAATGTCCTCGATTTCTGAGAGGCGGCCAGTCCCTTGATAGCCACATGCTAGATCGCCTTCGGCTGGGCCGATGAAGCTTACACCGTCTTCTTTGAGTTGAGCAAGGTTCCGCTGAGTGGCTGGATGGTTCCACATTTTTCCATTCATGGCAGGAGCGATGAGCTTTGGAGTCTCGGGTGGGAGTGCGAGGTAAATCGAGGAAAGTGGATCGGGGGCAATGCCATTGGCAAATTGGCCTAAGGTGTCAGCACACGCTGGAGCGACAAGAAAAAGATCGGCATTGTCAGCGAGCTCGATATGGCCTGGCTTCCACGAATTTTTTTCATCTTCAAGTGAGGTGAGAACGGGTTGATGTGAGAGCACTTGAAGGGTGAGTGGGGTGATGAACTCGGTAGCAGCCTGAGTCATGACGCAGTGAACTTCATGACCGAGCTTCGTAAGCTGACTCGTGAGATCGGCAGCTTTGTAGGCCGCGATTGATCCGGTGATTCCGAGGACGATGTTCATGGTGCTGTTTTTTAAGAAAAATGAAAATGAAGAAAAATTCCGGTTTTATTTAAGCCGTGAACTCTTCAACCGTTCGGCAAAGAGAAGCGATTTGAAGTTGAAGTAATCTTCTTCCCGGGTGGAGGAAATCAAGCGGTAGGTGTAGTCCGTCCAGTGAGCCATTTCTTGCAGGGAGTTTTTCATGCGCAGGGCGATGACGTCTTCTGAATCAGTGCCACGCCCTGTGAGGCGAGCTTGGAGCTCTTCTTCACTTGGCGGCATGACGAAGAGATCGACAAGGGCGGTTTTGATTTCGGAGTCGACACAAGCGCGGACAAGATCAGCGCCTTGAACATCAATATCCATGACGACATCTTTGCCATCTGCGAGATAGCCGAGAACCTCAGATTTGAGAGTTCCGTAATGATTCTTGTGGACTTCAGCGTGTTCCAAAAATTCTTCCGCGGCGACTTTCTTTAAGAAATCATCACGATCCAAAAAATGATAGTCTTGGGCATTCACTTCACCAGGACGGGGAGGACGGGTGGTGCAGGAAATAGAATAGTGTGCTTCGTTGTCGTCAGCAAGTCGACGACACAGGGTTGTTTTCCC
>JBDNAW010000030.1:0-6726 GCA_039768255.1 Akkermansiaceae bacterium
CCACCTCCTTGTCCACCTCCTTGTCCGCTCCCGTCAAAATTGCGATCCGCTTTGGTATCCATATGATCGCCATTGCCTACCTCGTTATCGATCTCTTCTTTTGGAAAGGTCCAGTCCACGAGATGGTGAAAGGACAGGATCTTGATTCTGAAGAAGCGATTGCCGAAGCCAAGGCGATGGGGATCGCAGTGCGCGTTTATCATCGGCCGATTTATCGTGCTCAGATCGAGACCCGTGTGGCAGAGCTCCTTTGGAAAAAGGGTCGAACTCTCAAAGAAGCGTCTTCTTCAGAGCGACGTTTCCTGCGTGAGATTGCCGCTGAGCAGCTCATTGATGAACTCCTGATTAAGATTCAGATTATGTTTTCTCCCGAGAACAGCTTCGATATTCCCGAGGAGGAGCAAACACGCTATTTCGAGCAATTTAAAAAACGATATCCGAATGCTGAAGACTTCGCCGCTTTGATGAAGGCGCAAGGCTGGGGAGGTGGTGAAGACGAAGCGCAAATGCGTATCAATGGCCGCATTCAACGTGAAGTTTATCTCGCTGATTTCATCCAGATCGATGTCTCCGAAGAAGACCTACAGAAATGGTATGAAGAGCATCGAGAGAATTACCGCGCGCCGGAGCGCCGTCAGCTCCGGCAGATTTTTGTAAGCGCATACGATGCTGAGCCTGAGAAAGCAGAATCGCTTGTCCGAGCCGCGCACAAACGAGTCACCGAAGGAAAAGAAGACTTCGCAAAAGTAGGAAATGAAATCGGAGAGGCGCTCAAGCCCATCGATCAATCTTGGGTCGTAAAAGACCGCCTTCCGAAAGACGTCGCTTTGCAAGTGTTTTCCGCTCCGCAAAACGTGCCCACTATTTTCGAAAGTAAATTCGGTTGGCATTTGATCGAGATCACCGCCATCGAGCCAGAAGCCGAAGCTCCCTTCGATGAGGTGAAAGACTCGATTCGAAACGCCATCATCACCCAACGAAAAGAAGCAGGCTTTGCCTACTTCCATCGGTTAATGCGGCTGCGCGCAGAGGGGAAGATCGAGATTTTCGAAGAGGTCCTCTACGCGGATGATCTGGAGTGATTAAACTTCGATCCCTAACTCAGTCACCAAGGCATTGGTGGCCTTGCCATATTCCACGTAGGAATCGTAGCACTGCTGCCAGTCTGGCTCTTGGCCATCAGTTGCGTGGAAGACAGTGGCGACGTGTGGCTCGATCGCGAGTCCGCCGGTGTAGCCGTCGTTTTTGAGCTCAGTGAGAATCTCGCGCACCTTGCCCTGGCCATCGCCGGGGAGGGTATATTCCGCAGGCTCGCTTGCGCCAGCAGGAGGATTCGTGCAGTCCTTAATGTGAACGTGGACGACGTGCTCCTTCACCTTTTGGTAAAACTCAAGAGGATCCTGCCATGGGAACGGCTCGGCTTTTGAGCGATCGAGTTGGAAGACGGGGTTTGCGGTATCAAAGACCAGTTTGAGGCCAGGAACTTCCTCCACGAGGCGTAAAGTGTGATCAGCGGAAAAACCTCCCCAGTTCATGCAGTTTTCGTGAATCGCTTGCAGGCCGGCATCGGCAAAGCGGGCGTGAATTTCACGGAGGCGACGGAAGCGCTCGGCTTCATTCTGATCTTCGCCCCAAGGGTTCTGCGCGTAGGACATGATGCGAATCAGCTTGGTGTTAAGGCGCTGCATGCGGGGAATAGCACGCTCGATTTCTGCAAGCGTGATCTCGAAATCGGTCTCGATATTTTTCCCCCAGTTCCCAATTAGAGAACCAAACTCAGGAATGGTGATGCCCGCTTCATCGAGCTGATCGGCAACCGCATTGAAATCGCTCACTGAAAGCTCATGAATATTTGCGCCATTCACTCCGCGTGCGGATATTTGGCTCCAGCCAAGCTCTTTGGTTGCTTTGATCTGGGTGGCGAGGTCTTGGGCCGCTTCGTCGGAAAATCCGGTCAAATACATGCCCGTAACTAAGCTCGAATCGTAAATTGGAAAACTCTTATTTTGAGCTCAGCGCATCTTCCATCTCTTCGAGACTCACGCCACTGGTCTCAGGTACCATAAATTTCACCCATACGAGCTGTAGAATCATCATGAAGCAGAAGAAGCTGAAAATGGTTCCGGGAGAAAATGTCTCCATCGCGAGCGGGAAAAAATACGTCAGCAGGGCAGCACAAACCCAGTGCGTGGCGCAGCCAAATGAAGTGCCCAACGCGCGGGCCTTCGGCGGGAAGACTTCTGCAATCATCACCCAGATCACGGTGCCTTGGCCAATGGCGTGAGCTGCGATGAAGGCGAAAATACAAACCATCACGATGAGACCTCCGTATCCAGATTGCTCTCCTGCCTTCGAGATCGCTTCTTGGGCAATTTGTTCATTTTCATCAGGATCGAGTAGGGCTGGAAGATCCACCGCTTTTCCAGAATAGGCCTCGGCATTGGAAACCTCCACAAGCTGGACGCGGGCCTCCTCGAAATTTACCTGCGCTTGCTTGATCTCTGGCGCTTGCAGGTCCGTGCGCTGAGTGCGCGAATTCAGTTCGCTCACCTTGATCGCGGCAGACCCGACTTGGAAGGGAGCGGCAAAGGCAAAGAACGCCCACGCACAAAGCCCAAGCGAAACGATGTATCCCCAAGAACCAATCATCAGAAGCTTCCGGCGCCCCCAGCGATCAATCAGGCGAATCCCAATTAAGGTGAAGGTGAGATTCATCACTCCGATTCCCGCCGAGTTCAGGAGTGCGGCGCTTTCGCCTAGCCCCGTCATTGCGAAAATCCGAGGAGCAAAGGTGATGATGGCATTGATTCCCGAGAGTTGATTGAAGAAGGCGATCAGGAAGGCGATCATCAGAGGGGCTTTCAGGCGACTCAGCGAAAAGGAGGTCTTTCCCGGTTGCTCATGCGTCGCTTCCGAAATCTTCTGAGTGGAAGCATCGAGTTCTTCCTCTGAAAATTCGGGGTTAATTTGAGCAAGGACCGCTTTTCCTTCTTCGATCCGACCTCGGGAGATCAACCAACGCGGGCTTTCGGGGAGCGTGAAACAAAGCACACTGTAAATAACCGCAGGCACGGCCTCGATACCTAGCATCCACCGCCAGGCGACCTCCCCCATGGTGTTTGCGATCACCGCGTTTGAGATGAAGGCGAGGAGAATTCCAAAAACAATATTAAACTGAAACAAGCCCGTTAGTCGGCCGCGCCGAGCAGCGGGAGAAATCTCCGAAATAAAGAGTGGAGCGGCGACGGTTGCGATTCCCACCCCGATTCCACCAATGAAGCGTGCCACCGCAAAAGTTTCTAATCCCTGCGCAGTGGCTGATCCGACCGCCGAGACGAAATAGAGGATGCCAATCGCAATAAGGGTTTTCTTTCGCCCGAAGACACTCGTCGGGACTCCTCCAAAGAGTGCTCCGAGGACCGTCCCCCAAAAAGCAGCACTGATGGCGATTCCATGTTCATGGCTGCTAAGTTGCCAAAGGCCTTGGATCGTTTTTTCTGCACCAGAAATGACAATGAGATCGAAGCCGAAAATAAATCCAGCCAAGGAGCCGGTGATAGCCCAGAGGAGTAAGCGGGAATTCATGAATTAAGAAGTTGATGACCAAGTGAAACGCAACCGAGAAGACCTGCATCATCACCCAACGCAGGTGGAACGATGAAGTCATCAGGGATTTTGAGGTAGTGATGAAGATGCTTTTTGAGACGCTCATTGACGAGCGGGAAAAGATGTTTCTGATGCATCACTCCACCACCGAGGATGATCTTTTGTGGAGGCGCAATCGTGAGGACATTAAGGCAAGCTTGCGCAAGATAGTCGGCCTCGATCTCCCACGCAGGATGATCGACAGGGAGATCTTTTGCGGAAATCCCCCAGCGCTTTTCAAGCGCAGGCCCCGAAGCGAGACCTTCAAGGCAATCCTGGTGAAATGGGCAACCTCCTTCGTAGGAATCATCATCGTGACGCCGCACCCGCATATGGCCCATTTCCGTGTGACCCATTCCGTGAATGAGTTGACCATCAATCATTACCGCTCCGCCAATCCCGGTACCGATCGTGAAGTAAGCAGCGTGATCGACCCCTTTAGCAGCGCCCCATTTTGCCTCACCATACAGCGCGGCATTGACGTCGGTATCGAAAATCGCAGGAACGCCCAAGGCGTCATGCAGCGGCCCGAGCAAATTAGTATTTTGCCATCCCGGCTTTGGTGTATCCATGATGAAGCCATAAGTCGCCGAAGCGGGATTAATGTCCGCTGGTCCGAAGGTTCCCACAGCGAGTGCTTCTGCTTGAGCATGCTTTTGGAAAAAGGAAACCAAAGCCGCAATCGTCTCTTCTGGTGAAGTCGTCGGAATGCGCTTGCGCTCCAAAATTTGACCGGGTCCCGAGGCGAGGCCGGCGACCATTTTGGTGCCTCCAGCTTCGAGAGTTGAGATGATGGGAAAACTCATGTGTCGACGAAAAGAATTATCAAGGAGATCGACTGCCGAAAATCGAAATCGCACAATTGTGGAAGATGAAATTTTTTCGGATGTTCTGATTCGCCGGACTTCTGAATGCTGAAGAGCGAGTGGCCGAGAAGCTTGAGCGGATTTTTTCCTTACTGTAGGATGAGGAAATTCATGCTTACCTACCCACCCTATCCGCATGTTCGATTCCTCGCTCCAACTGGAAAATCTCAACTCTTTGCTTAAAGCGATTTCTGAAGGGGGAAATTCCTTCTATCAAAAAAAGCTCGAAGGTCTCCGTTCCGTGGCCTCTGTGAGTGAATTTTCTGAGCAGGTGCCATTGACTACAAAGGATGAATTGGCTGCCGATCAATTAGCACATCCACCCTATGGGACAAACCTAGCGTATCCTTTAGAGCGATACTCGCGCTTTCATCAGACAAGCGGGACGAGTGGTGCTCCCATGATTTGGCTTGATGATGCTGAAGGTTGGAATTGGCTTCGTGGAAACTGGGAATGGGTTTGGCAAGAGGCGGGAGTCCAGGCCGGAGAGTCGGCGTTTTTCCCGTTTTCGTTTGGGCCGTTTTTAGGATTTTGGGCGGGGTTTGAATCGGCGACCTCTTTGGGGATTCGCGCTATTCCGGCAGGTGGGATGGCGAGTGAGAATCGTTTTAAAATGATGGCGCGGCTTCGTCCGGAGGTGCTCTGCTGCACGCCCACATATGGCTTACGGCTCGCGGAATTTGGAGATGCTAAATCTTTGGGCGTCAAGAAACTGATCGTGGCCGGTGAGCCGGGTGGCAGTCTTACGGAAGTGCGTGCGCGCTTGCTTGAAGCTTGGGGCGCGGAAGTGATCGACCATCATGGGATGACCGAGGTTGGCCCCGTGACGGTGGGAGATCGTGAAGACCCGACCTTGTTGAAAATTCGCCACGAATCGTATTTCTGTGAGGTCATCAATCAGGATGAACAAGGAGTGGGCGAACTGGTGCTGACCACCTTAGGGCGCTATGGGTCGCCGCTTTTGAGGTATCGGACAGGTGATCTGGTGAAGCCAGTTGAGACGCCAAATGGCCTCGCCTTGAAGGGGGGAATCATTGGGCGAGTAGATGATATGGTCGTGGTGCGTGGGGTGAATCTCTATCCCGGTGCAGTAGAGGACATTGTGCGGCAGGTTTCAGGAGTGACCGAATATGAAGTTCTGATCGAAGAGCGGAATTCAATGAGCGAAGTGAGCTTACGGGTCGAAGGGGAAGGTGCAGAGGAACTCGAGCAGAAGTTACGCGAGGTTTTTCAACTTCGTATTCCGGTGGAAACGGTAGCCGAAGGCACTCTGGAACGTTTTGAGATGAAATCAAAACGCTGGAAGAAATGAGGCGGCGTGAATTCACAGGAGAAGTTCTTGGAACTTTCATCCTCGTCTTCTTTGGTCTTGGAAGCGTGGCGGTGGAAGTAGCGACAGAGGTGACACTGGGATTACCGATCATTGCCTTAATCTGGGGAGCAGCCGTGGCCTTGGCGATTCGGATTTGTGGGCCGATGAGTGGAGCGCATATCAACAGTGCCATGACCTTAGCCTTCGCGATGTGGACTGAGTTCTCTTGGCGAAAAGTCCCGGGATACATCGGCGCGCAATTTCTGGGCGCGATGCTTGGTGCACTTGCGGTGTATGCCTGTTTCAGCGGGGCGATCGGTGACTTTGAATCTACGCAAGCGATCACACGAGGTGATCTAGGGAGTGAAGCGAGTGCGAAAATCTTCGGTGAATTCTATCAGGTCCCGCTTTTGAAAGCGTTCATCTGGGAGGGCTCGGGAACCTTTCTGCTTGCACTTGGAGTGTTCTGGCTGATCCGTTTTACCAAGAGAAAAAATCTAGAGCGCCTGCTTCCGATCATGATCGGTCTCTGGCTTGCCTTGTTAATTTGGCTCGTTGCTCCGGTGACGCAAGCGGGGTTTAATCCTGCACGTGATCTCGGGCCGCGCATCATTTCCTCATGGCTAGGATGGGGTGACTGGGTGTTCGAGTGCAACGGAAAGGGATGGTTCTTCGTTTACGTCATCGCACCGTGTCTTGGTGCGATTGTGGGAGGATGGGCGAAGCGGACATGACTTACTTTGATGATTTTTGTGATCGCTTGGTGGGGGTCCCAGCTCCTTAGTGGGAGGAGCTGGAACCACTTGAAAAGTGGCGGAGGAAGTGGGATTCGAACCCACGGATACATCACTGCATCACTCGATTTCGAATCGAGCGCCTTAAACCGGGCTCAGCCATCCCTCC
>JBDNAW010000031.1:0-2741 GCA_039768255.1 Akkermansiaceae bacterium
ATACTCATTATGGTTGGGTGGAAATCAGCTCTTTGGTCAGCACGTTTAACGATCTGAGCGTTCACGGTTGGGCTTACGAATCAGAACCTGAAACCGCGATCGCTGCAGGAGCTATCCCTGAACCTTCAAGTATGTTTTTTCTCTCGCTGAGCCTTCCAATTCTACTTCGGAGGCGAGGTTAGATTTCCGCAAGAAATTCAATAGAGAAGTGGTGGTAGCCGAGAGTCTGCAACCGCTCGTTTCTGCGTCCTTTTAGAGCGGGAGGTATTTCAGGGTTGAAATTCCCCCCTCTCCTCTTTTTGCCTCGGACATTCATGACGGAGGCTGTTCTCATTCTCGCGGCATACGTCTAGAAAATATCGTGATCATCCCTGTCGTTTATCGATGGTGATTCGTGTATCGCCATCGCATGACTAATTTGTCAGAGTGGACGAACGATGAAAATTCCAGCCACTGCTACCATTGCTGCCTCACTTCTTTTTGCTGTTTCCTCTACTCTCCAAGCTAATCATCATGGAGAGCACACGCCGCTCGATGTCCGCACCGCGACCATCGATCTTGGCATGGTGGTTTCTGATCTAGAAAAATCTCTCAAGTTCTACACCGAGGCCTGCGGCTTCACTCCGACTGGTGAGTTCAGCGTCAACGAGCAGGTCACCAATGATTCCGGCCTTACCGAGGGCACGGTGCTGACCATTAAAAAGCTCTCTCTCGGGAAGGGAAAAGGCGCTACCACTCTCAAGCTGATGCAGCCAGCCAAGGCTCCTAAGAAGGCAGATCAAGAATACATCACGAGTAACCTGGGCTTCCGCTACCTCACCCTTCACGTCAACAGCATGGATGCGGTGCAAGAGCGTCTGAAGAAAGCAGGGGTGCCTATTCTTTCTAAAGGACCTGTCGCCATTCCTGGAACAAAGGTGTTTCTCACCGTGGTGAAGGATCCAGATGGAAACTTTGTCGAGTTCGTCGGACCAAAGGGATAAGCTAAATTCCCCAACCTCGATTTAAAGGAGCGCGCGGAGAAGGCGCGGTCCTTTTTTTAGCGCGTTGCCAAGCTTTTCAAAAACGCTGGCACCTCGTCGGAATCTTCTTCCGGTCCCCAGGGGGCAAAGGATTTATCCATCTCGGCATCGTAAGGGCCGCGCTTGCTTTCGAAAATGATGGTATCCTCAGCATGGACGGTCATGCCATGCCACGTTCCGGGCTCGAGATCGATGAGTCGGGTGCCCGTCTCTTCGAGAAGATGCCGCTCTAGAACCTCTCCTTCTTCAGAAAAGATGAGAACCTCCATCTTCCCTTGAAGTAAGCAAACCGACTCAGTCGCATGCGGAAGCGGGTGACAATGCGGGCGAATGTAAGTGCCCGGTTGAAGGAAATTTACGATGCGCTGGACCTGCGCATTTTGACTGCGCTGAATGGGCAAGATCATGCGCTTCCGATCACTCTGACGAGAAGCGGCAAGACCTTCCATGATCTTTTTCGCATCTAAGGTGACCACTTGCCCACTGGCATTTGGAAGGGCGCGGCTCATGGATTACTTCTTTTTCAAGGGGGTGAGCAGGAGCCCTTTGAATTCAACTTCCGAGCCTTCGGCCTGAAGCGCGATCTGGCCTTTGGAGACGGTGCACTTCGTTCCGTGATTCACGAGGTCACCATTGACCCAGACTTTCACCTCATCGCCAAGGCACTCGATCTTCATCTTGTTCCACTCACCAACGGGCTTTTCGGAGTCATCGGTAAGATTGAGAATGCGGCGCGCATCGCCGTTCTGCCCTCCGAACTTCTGGCCCTCTTTGTGTGGACGGCGCTCTTTCATATTCGGGACTTCGATGTTTTCAGCGATACACCAGAAATCGCCAGCATTTTGATGGTGCATCTGCACCTCGATAGAGGCTGGGAACATTTTATAGAGCGCACGCGGAGTGGAGGAGTGAACGAGGACGCCGCAATTGCCGGGCTTTCCGACGAAACGGTATTCCACTTCGAGACGGTAGTTCTCGTAACTCTTATCTGTGATGAGGTGACCACGCGGAGTGCCGAGACTCACCAGCCTCCCATCACGGACGATGAAGCTAGGCGCGATGCTTTTATTTTTATCAGCCTTGGGCACATCGACATGCCATCCGGCAAGGTCTTTTCCATTGAAGAGCTTGATGGGTTCATCTGCGAAGGAAATCGGAGAAGCAGCGACGGTGAGAGCGAGAAGAAATTTGGTCATGATTTTCAAATCCGTAAAATGATGAAGATTTTTAAAGCGTATCCCTTTCCTACTTCTTCGCACGCACAATCATGGTGCCTTTCATGATCGTCCAATGTCCGGGGAAGGTGCAGAGGTAAGGATAGGTGCCTGGCTCCGTGGGGGCCGTGAAACGGAGGGTTTGTGATTGGCCTTTCTTGAGCATGCGGGTGGCGTGGATGATGCGTTTGTCGTCGGGGAGGTATTGCTTTTGAGCCGCTTCGGGATCACGAGCCATCTCGTTGGCCGCTTCACCAATTTCTTGAATTGGGGTGTCCTTGGCGAGGATGAGGAGATTGTGCTCGGTGGCGTCAGTATTTGCGAAAACAAGCTTCACGGGCTGCCCCGAGGTGACGGTGAATTCTGTTTTGGTGAAGAGAAGCCGCTCGGGAATGGTACCGACCTTGACGGTGGCGAGATTTTTTTGGCGGTCGAATTTTTTCTGCTCTTTGTTCCGTGGATCTTTGCTCTGCTTTTTCGGCGGCCCGAATTTTTTCAATTTCTC
>JBDNAW010000032.1:0-29150 GCA_039768255.1 Akkermansiaceae bacterium
CGGCTTAAGGCAGAAGGAGGAGCTGCCACCATTCTGATTCTGGAAGTTTGAAAGGGCTCCACTTGGCGAGCGGCAATAATCTGAGCAATCGAGAAATACCGATTCGTATCCCTAACGCCATCTCCAGTAACATCTCCCTCTGTGACAAAACCCGTAGTTCCAAGTGGACAGAAAATATTTGGAGTGACTCGGAAAGGGTAACCATTGTAATCACATCCAGCAAGACTGTATACTCCGTCTTCAATAGTCGTGCCAAGCGCCCCCCCTTGGTATTCGAAAGTTCGAGGGCCTGTTTGACGGTAAGTTTTATTATCCGAGAAACTCAGGATAGCCTGACCTGATGAAGCCAGAGGCGACAATAAGGCAGCTGCGGCAAGATACTTCTTAAGATTCATAGAGAGAGAGAGTAGTCGTAGGTGTATGCAATGTGTTTACGCGAGCTAAGTCGCGCTGACAAGAGAAAAATTCACTTTGTAATGACATCCCGCACAGATTTCAAGAAAACGATGGGAATGCCGCTGTTTATTTTGGTGTTTTAAAGAAACTAGCGAGCTGAGCTATGGGGTCGCAAGCCGAAAATTACCGCAGGCCCTTTAAAAGTAGTTCTGTATTGGTTTTAGTTCTCGTGAGGCCCTTCAAAAGAGTCTCTAGAGCCTCCCCAATCGGAAGAGCAGCAAGGTGACGACGAATATCGAGAACCCTCGGAAGCTCATCGCGATGATAGAGCCGATCATCATTTCGGGTTCCACTCTGTGGAATATGGATCGCAGGATAGATCCGCTGTTCTGCAAGCTCGCGGTCCAGCCTGACTTCCATATTTCCCGTTCCTTTCAGCTCCTCAAAAATCACATCATCCATTCGACTTTCAGTCTCCACGAGACAAGTCGCTAAAATCGTAAGGCTTCCACCTTGCTCGACATTACGAGCTGCTCCAAAAAATTTACGTGTTTCAGTAATCGCCTTTGGACTAATTCCACCAGAGCCAATCGGGCCACCTCGCATTGAGTTATTATAGCCACGCGCCAAGCGAGTAAGACTATCAAGGAGAATGACCACGTCTTTCCCCTGCTCTACAAGACGGCGAGAACGCTCCAACACCAAGCTAGCCACTTGTGCGTGACGCTTAGAAGCTTCATCAAAGGTAGAAGAATATACATTCCCTCCGACGAGGTCTTCGAAATCTGTCACCTCTTCAGGGCGCTCGTCTAAAAGAAGAACAATTAATTCAGATTCAGGATGATTCTCTTGCAACGAACGAGCGATTTGCTTGAGCAGAATCGTCTTACCACCTCGAGGAGGAGCCACAATCAATCCTCGCTGGCCTTTTCCAAGTGGCGCGATGAGATCAACAAGTCGAACCGCAAAGCCATCATCCTCACGCTCTAGCACAAAACGCTCTTCCGGAAACAAGGAAGTTAAAAAGTCATATGGCGCAGGAGCAGAATAGTCCGAGAGCGGTGTCCCCTCGATTGTGAGCACTTCCTCTACCACCAGATATTTATCACGCCGCTCAGGAGCACGGACTGAGGCGCTTATCAATTGCCCCTCCCTGAGATTTAGATCACGAATCAGTTGAATCGGAACATAAAAATCATCCGCAGAATGCCTAAAACTTCGCTCTGGCGCGCGTAACATTCCATAGTGATCATTGATCATTTCCAAAACACCCCCTCCCGTGATCTGCGTTCCATTGGAGGCGTAGCATGAGAGAATTGTGAAAATTAACTGAGCTTTATTGGCCTGATTCGGGGTGCGTACTGGCAGCCGTTCAATCTCCTCATGAAGCACGCGTAGGGATTGTTTCCGAAATTCGCTCAACTCAACAAATTCTGGCACTTCTGGGGGTGGAGGGGGCGGTGAAAGCTCCCTCTTACGCTTTGGCTCCTTTTTCTCAGGAACATCACCCCCTTTGTCTAGAGCCTCTTCTTGAAATTCCTCCTCTGTGCTCTCTGAAATAAGAGGCTCACTGAGCTCTCCCTTAATTTCTGTTTTGGAGACCGAGGCATGAACCTCGTTATTTGAAATTTGCGAGAGAGCCTCACCTTGAGATTCCATTTCAGACTGCGGACCATCTGTATCTGCAGCTTCAGAAACTTCATGACCATCAGAGTTATCACTACTCTCAACTTTCTTTCTGGTGGCCTTTTTAGCCGCCTTCTTCGCTGCTTTTTTGGCTGCCTTCTTCGCTGCTTTTTTGGCTGCCTTCTTCGCCGCTTTTTTAGCGACCTTCTTTGCCGCCTTTTTAGCAGTCTTCTTGGCTGTTTTTTTAGAAGCTGGTTTTTCTGGTGCCGCTTCAGGCACATCGAGATTTAAGTCCAGCTCATTGGACTCTTGTCCTTGCTCGTCAGTCATCATTTATCAGTATGCGTCGGTAAAGTGTGTGATCTGGCGCTCCAGAACCGCTAGTGGTCCTTCGTTCCAGAAAACGACATCTGCACGCTTCACTTTTTCAAGAATTGGAAGCTGCGCTGCCAGGATTGATGAGATCATCTCATCATCAAAGTGATTCCGTGTCTTTAAACGAGAGCGTTGTGTTACTTCTGTGGTAGCAACAACAAGATTCTGGTCTTGGCCGAAATCAAGCCCCACCTCAAAAAGGAGCGGGACGTCAGCGACGAACAATGTCGATGCTTCGTTTGTAAGCCATTGTCGGTGTTTCTCAAGACATTCCTTTCGTACTTTTGGGTGAAGGCACGCTTCCAGAGATTTCCGAGCCACAGAATCCGAGAAAACGATTTCCCTCATCGCAGGCCGATTGAGGGAGCCATCTAAAGTCAAAATTTCATTTCCAAACAGTGCGGTAAGCTCGGAGAGCACCTCAGAATCCTGCAAAAGGTCACGCACTGCGATATCAGCATCAAAAGAAACCAGATTGGGAACGCTCTTTAAGAGAAGCGCTAGGGCTGTCGACTTCCCTGTTGCGATTCCACCCGTCAGTCCAAAAGCCCGCTTCATAAGGTTATGAGATTAATCATCTAAGGATGAGCAAATGAAAACAAAAAAGCCCCACGAGCAATGAGCTCTTGCGGCTTTGATTAAATTCATCTCAAGTTAGTCATCACCTTTAAGACGTAGCTCCTCTTCGAGATAAATGCGAGCCGCGTTTAGGCTACCACGAGCATAAGCCCGAAGCGCCTGGTCATCAAGAAGGGCCAGCCCCTCTTCGGTAACTTCCGAAAGATAAATCTTCCAAGCCTTTTCCTTGAGCTTTTTTTTGTTCACTGGAACACGCGGTTTCGATGATTCGTTTGAGTGACGATTTCCACGACCGCGACTGCGACTTCGGCGATTCCGACCTTCGGACTTTTCGGTCGAATCAGACTTGTCGTTCTTTTCCGTTGCTTCTGACTGAGGCGATGAATCACCTTGTTCGGATGCTTCGGGCTTACCAGGTTCTTCCGCTTTTTCCTTCCGGGCATCTCGGACTCCGGATTTCGGAGATCGGGGTTTTTTCTCAGACTTCGGCTTTTCGTTTTCAGGAGCTGAAGCTTCATTTTCGCTAAGAAGCGGGAGAGATTGTTCCTTTTCTACAGGCTGCTCTTTTTTAGAAGCCGTAGCTTTCTTGGAAGCTATTTTTTTGCGTGCGCCTTTCCGCGCAGCTTTCTTTTTGGGTGTATTGTCTTCTGACATGGGTTCAAAAAAAGGCGGGAGTGAGCCTCCCACCCTTGGTCAAATTTAAGGACTAACTGATTTTGTAATTTAGTCAGCCCAGATATCGTCGTTAGTCTCCTCACTTTTGAGCTTACTATCGACATTAGGATCGGCAGGCTCACCATCTAAGCCAACGGACCAGAGGTCAAAGTTCGCATTTTTAGCTTCCTGCACTTCTTCGCCATCGGCATCGAGGGCAGAACGGTAACGGATCGATTGTCCGTAGCCGTCCAAAATAATACGCTTCCCATTTCGTTGCCCGACATTAGGGCTCTTTTCAATAAGAAGCTCTGGCCAGTAGGTGTAACCTTCAGGTGCCCCTTCCCCACGCCCGGTAAAATCACCGGATAATGAGGTGTAGAGAATCTCTGAGAAGACATCATCACCAACTGGATAGAACTGAGCATCGTTGTAATAGAGCTCAAGGTCAGAAGCAACGCGCTTGAGCGTCACGCGCGTTTGCTTCGCCGCATTCTGCTTTTTCACGACATTAAGCGCTCCAATCACAATCGTAGCAAGGATCACAATAATAGAGACCACTGCGAGAAGTTCGATCAGAGTAAAACCCTTGGAAAATCGGCGAGAAGTTGTGAGTTTCATAACTAGATGAGATTGGGTTTTGAATAATGATGCTTAGGCACCGCCTCCACCCTGCATCTGCTGAATAACTTTAATGAGAGGGAGGAAGAGCGCGAAGACGATTGCTCCCACGACAAGCGCGAGAATCACAATCATGATCGGCTCCAAAATGGAGGTGAGAGCGGTCACTGCCCCGTCCACTTCATCATCATACACATCGGCAATCTTCAAAAGCATCTCAGGGAGTTGACCGGTTTCTTCACCGACATCCACCATAGATACTACAAGATTGGGGAAAATTCCAGTCGAAGTAAGGGGGGTCACGATAGACTCACCCTCTTTGACCGCCTCATGCACCTTGTCGATCGCGTTGGAAACAACGACGTTTCCAGCGGTATCTCGGGTGATATTGAGAGCTTGAAGAATCGGAACACCGGAAGTCACAAGAGTTCCGAGGGTCCGAGTAAAGCGAGCAATCGCGCTTTTCTGTTGGATGTCTCCGAAGATTGGGATTTTTAACTTCAAACCATCAACCATAACACGTCCTTTCTTTGTCGCAGCCCACGCGGTAAATCCAATGTAGCAGAGAACAATCACGATTAGAAGCCAGACGGCATTCGGAAGAACGTATGGATTCGCGAGCATGTTATCCGAGAAGCCGAAAACGACTCGAGAAATCAGAGGGAGGTCTTGGCCACCCATATCTGCGAACATCGCTTTGAACTTCGGAACAATGAAGAGCATCAGGAAGGTCATAATGGCCACCGCAATGAACATCACGATCACCGGATAAACCATTGCTGAAACGATCTTACCTTTGAGCTTATGTGCTTTCTCCTGATATTCAGCAAGACGCTTAAGAACGACTTCAAGAACACCACCAAGCTCACCAGCTTTGACCATGTTGACGAAGAGTTTATTAAAGATCTTCGGATGCTGGCCAAGTGACTCAGAGAACGTGGAACCGCCTTGCACGGAATCGGCGAGTTTATTGATCGTCGCTTTAAGAACGGGATTAGGCTCCTGCTTACCAAGAACAGTAAGACCTCGAAGCAGCGGAAGTCCGGAGTCAATAAGGGTCGCAAGCTGACGTGTGAAGATCATGAGAATCTTCGGCTTCACCTTACCGCCAACTTTACCCTTGGGCTTAGCCTTCTTTTTCCCCTTCTTCTTACCACCTGCGGCAGCGAGAGAACCTTTGCCTTCTTCGACGACCTGTGTGGGGTAGAGACCTTGCCCACGGAGTTGTTGAATTGCTTCGGCATCTGAAGAGGCCTGGACAACGCCAGTGGTCTGCTCTCCTTTTGCATCAAGCGCAATGTATTGAAAATTTGCCATTGAAATAGTGTGTGTGAGGTATTTGTAAGGAAGAGAGCGAGGGGTGGGGAAGCGTGAAATCTTGAAATTTCAAAATCCTTGTTCCCTGCTCTCGTAATTTTAGGTGTATTTGAGGACTTCCTCAATGGTGGTCTTGCCCTCATAAATACAGCGAAGGCCGTCTTCACGAAGGGTTGTCATTCCGAGCTCAATTGCTTTCTGCTTCAGCACCACGCTTGGCGCGCGCTCAATGATGAGATCACGAATTGGATCGGTAACATCAAGGAGTTCGAAGAGCCCAGCACGTCCCTTGTAGCCAGTATTTCCGCAGGTTTTACAACCGCGACCAGTATAAAATGCCTTGTCGCCGAGTTCGTGAGGAGCAACGCCGAGCTGTGAGAGAATCGCCTCGCTTGGCTCGTAAGGAACCTTACAGTCTGCACAAATTGTTCGGAGAAGACGCTGCGCAAGGATGCCCTCAAGGGAAGCGGCTACTAGGAATGGTTCAGACCCCATATCCACCAGTCGAGTAACCGCACCAGCGGCATCGTTTGTGTGAAGGGTAGAGAGCACTAAGTGTCCAGTAAGAGAGGCCTGAATCGCAATCTGCGAGGTCTCGAAGTCACGCATCTCTCCAACGAGAATCTTATCAGGATCTTGACGAAGGAAGGCACGAAGGACTCGGCCAAAAGTCACGCCAATGGCTTCGTTAGTTGGCACCTGTATGATACCATCGACGTCATACTCAACGGGATCCTCCGCGGTGAGAATCTTGGTCTCTACTTTGTTAATGTTGCGTAACGCTGCATATAGAGTGGTGGTTTTTCCTGCTCCAGTCGGCCCGGTTACGATGAAGATCCCGTTCGGCATATTCATGGTATCGATCACGTAATCGTGAACGTGATCAGGAAGACCAAGTGCGGGGAGATCGAGGTTGATTGAATTTCGATCAAGAACACGAAGAACGACAGACTCACCGTATTGGGTCGGAAGTGAAGAAACACGCATATCGATATGTTGATCTCCAATTTGCTTCACGATTCGTCCATCTTGCGGAACTCGGCGCTCAGCAATGTTCATGTTGGACATCACCTTGATGCGAGAAATGATCGGGAGCGCGAGGTGTTTCGGAGGTGGAGACATCTCGTAAAGCGAGCCATCCACACGGTAGCGGATCTTAAATTCGTTTTCAAACGGCTCGAAATGAATGTCAGATGCCTTTTCTTTAATGGCCTGAAAGAGCACCAAATCGACATAACGCATGATGGGTGCAGAGTTGGCCTCTTCCTCAAGAGCCCCTTCCCCACCGTCGAATTTCAGACCACCGTCGAGCTGACTTAGGATGTCATCCATAGCCTTCTCTTCCCCACCGTAAAGCTCGTTGATCTTCTGCTCGACCAAGTAGTCGGGCGCGACGACAAGCTTGACCTCTTGCCCAATCGCAAAACGAAGATCCTCAAGAATCTGTGGGTTCAGAGGATCAGTGAGGCAAACTGAAATACCTTGCTCATCATAAGTGACAGGAAGAGCTCCATGAAGGCGAGCCATTCCAGCAGGAACGAGGCCGAGAAGTGCTTCGGGGGGCTCAAAACCTTCCAGATCGACGAGGTCGGTCCCGAGTTCTTGAGCAATCACAGGCCAAATATCATCACTGGTAGAGATGATTTGGTAATCGGCGAGAATTTCACCAACTTCTTTACCGCTATTTGCGATTTCAGAGACGATGTCTTGGGCGAGGGCGTTATCCACCATGCCGCGTGAAACAAAAAGATCGAGGACTTGTTGATTATCCATTTGAAGAAAAAAAGTTCAGAATTAAGGCGTGGTGTTTACTCGGCGTCGGACATTGTAACTCCGATGACCTCGGATGCGGAGGTCGCTCCAGCGAGGACCTTGCGAATACCATCCTCTCGGAGGGTCCGCATTCCCAGCTCACGAGCACGCTTACGCAGCTGTGGAGTTGAAAGATCTTGGTTAATAAGATGGCGGACTTCATCATCGACGACAAAGACCTCGAAAATTCCCATTCGGCCGCGGAAGCCGCTGCCACGGCAATTTTCACAGCCCACAGGACCCATGACATTCGCTTCCGCGAGGAGTGAAGAATCGATATTCAACTGACGCTGCTCTTTCTCGGTCAATTCTGCAGGAGCCTTACACTTATCACAGAGCTTACGGACGAGGCGCTGCGCGATGATCGCACGAACTGCCGAAGCAATGAGGAATTTCTTAATGCCGATATCAGCAAGACGGGCGACCGCACTTGGAGCATCATTGGTGTGAAGGGTGGAGAACACGAGGTGTCCAGTAAGAGAGGCGTTGATCGCGATATTCGCAGTCTCAGCATCTCGAATCTCCCCCACCATGATGATGTTTGGTGCCTGACGCAGCATGGAACGAAGCGCTGCCGCAAAGGTCATCCCAATGTCAGCCTGCACCATGACCTGATTAATTCCGGCCATTTCATATTCCACCGGATCCTCAACGGTGATGATTTTTCTATCCGGCTTATTAATTTGGTTCAAACAGGAATAGAGAGTGGTTGTCTTACCTGATCCGGTAGGACCAGTAACGAGAAGAATCCCATCTGGAAGTCCGATCAGCTCTTTGAAGGTTTCTTGGTCATCTGAGAAGAAACCAAGCTGGCCGAGGCCAAGGTTCAAGGCAGATTTATCAAGAATACGCATGACGATGGACTCACCGTGGTTTGTCGGCACCGAGGAAACACGAAGATCGACTTCTTTACCTCCCATCTTGACTTGAATTCGACCGTCCTGGGGCACTCGTTTCTCCGCGATACTCATTGAGCCAGACATCACTTTTAGTCGAGCGATGACCGCAGGAAGAAGTTTCTTAGGATGCTGGGCACAATCAATCAACTTTCCGTCAACACGATTACGAATACGAAGAGAAGTCTCAAGCGGCTCAATATGAATATCGGAAGCACGCATCTGGAAGGCATCGACTAGAAGACCAGAAACCAATTTAATCACTGGTGCATCTGCATCGCCTTCTGCGGAATTTTCTCCCACAACGGTGAGTGCGGAAGCATCAGTTTCATTAGCCTCATCGCCATAAATTTGGCCGAGTGCATTACCAATTGCTTTAGGGGTCGCAGCGTAGAAGGTGCACTCACGCCCTAAAATATGCGGAAGGGAGTCTAGAGTCTCGATGTTCAGAATATCAGCAACCGCCACGCTCAGGTAGGATCCATCATCTGCGACAGGGACCGCATTGAAACGCTTAGCGTCTTCAAGCTGCATATGATTCGCCAAAGTAGAATCAAGAAAGGCATTTTGGAGATCAAGAACCTCAGCCCCAGCATTTGCAGCAGAAACTTGAGCAATCACGGTCTCGTTAAGGTCTCCACGATCAAGCATGAGCTGAATGATGTGCTCATCGCCCATTGCTTCACGGAATTCTTGGACGTAGGCGGCATCGAGCTGCCCGGCTTCGACCAACAGTTGTATCAGGTAATCTTCGTTCGAATACACGGCGTGTGTTCAGGTGTGCTTTTACCCAGAAGTAACAGCGGTTAATCCTAGGTTTCTGAAAGAGTGGTAAACGCAATGTGACCTGTCAATGCGCTGAAACCGAAAGGGCAAAAAAACACTAAAATAAGATTCTCGACAAGAGGCTGGAAGTGCGATCCAAGTGCACAGGCAATGCAATCAGGCAGAAAAATGCTCTTTAAGGAGTGCTTGCTGTCTTTCAGCCATCTCTTGGGCGTCTTGAGGATCACGATCATCGAATCCTGCAAGATGAAGCATCCCATGAATCCCATAAAGCGCGATTTCTCTCTCAACTGTGGTTCCAAAGTCTACCGCTTGACGTTCTGCGACTTCGACGCCAATCAGTAATTCACCATGCTGGAAAGTGATGACATCTGTCGTGGTGGGATCAGAAAGAAATTCGCCATGAATCCGCGCCATTTCATCATCATCGAGCAAGGTAATCTCAAGCCCTGAAAAAGAAGCGATCTTACCTGCCCCGATCTCACGAAGAACTCCGACAACCTCTAGCCATCCTCGATGAAGATCCGCTAGAAATTCCGCAGTGAGATCGCGTGACTCACAACTAGGATAAATCTCGAGTTTAAAAGGTTCCATTATCCTTGTTGGCGTTGGCGGCGCAAACGCTCGATCGAATCAACAGAACCAACCTTTGCCATTTCATCATTTAGATCAGACGCAGGCACTTCGACCTTCTCTTTAGGATATTCAATTCGAGAATGTAAAATGCTCCGCAAGGTCTTCGAAAAGACATCGCGAATCTCCGTCAGTTCAGACAGAGTCAGCCCGCAGGCGTCGAGTTGCCCATCACGGATCCTCTTAAGAACGATCTCGTTCACCAAGCCACGAATCTTCTTCGGAGTCGGTTTACTTAAAGTGCGTGACGCACTCTCGACGGCATCTGCCAGTGAAATGATCCCACACTCGCGCGATTGTGGAATCGATCCTGGGTAGCGAAAACTCTTTTCATCAACCTTGGGAAGATCATCTGAATTCTTCGACTCTTCATTACCTTTTGCCTGCTCAGCTTGAAGACGCTCCTGAGCCTTGCGATAAAAATAATAAACGAGCGAATCTCCATGGTGCTCCTGAATCACCTGAATGATAGCTGGATTCAACTTATTCTTAATAGCCAGATCGACACCGTCTTTCACATGGGCGATGATAATTAACGCACTCATCGTGGGAGTCAGCGCATCGTGGGGATTCCCATCGCCTTGGTTCTCAATGAAATACTCTGGCTTACGGAGCTTCCCGATATCGTGAAAATATGCACACACGCGAGTCTGGAGCGCATCTGCACCAACGGCTTCCGCCGCAGATTCCGAGAGTGCAGCTACGATCAAGCTGTGATGAAAAGTCCCAGGCGCTTCCAGCTGCATCCGCTTCAAAAGGGGGTGATTCAGGTCGCTTAGCTCCAACCAGCTAATCTCTGTGGTGAGCCCAAAAATACTTTCAAGAATGGGAAGAATCCCGCCAACGACTAATCCCGTCGCAAGCCCTACTCCGAGAGCCATCAGACAAGCCTGTCCAAACTCCTTCAAAGCACCTGGCTCTGATAAGCCGTATACCGAAATCTGACCAAACAAAACCTCCAACAACAAAGCTGCAACGCCCACGTAGAATCCAGCTCTCAAGAGCTTTCCTCGGCGGCGCACTCGGCGAGTTCCGAACACAGCGACCAAACCACAAAAGAGGCTAATGACGAAAAAGATAAGCCGGCTCTCCGGCATAAACATTAACGCCCCAAAAAGACTCGTGAAAACTGCTGAATAAACCCCCATCCGTTGTCCCAGCAGCACGGAATGAATCATCGGCGCGAGCGCCAGCGGCATCAATAGAAATGACAGAGTGGACTCCTCTGTGGAAATCAAACCACCGGCGAGGCGCAGGAGCCAAAGATGGAAAATGATTCCACCAAAAACCAACAAAACGCTTCCATTTTTATTAGCAGAGCGATGGTGATTGAGCTGAAAAATCGCGACCGCACAAATCAACAGAACAGCGGTAATCGACAGCAGGAGAACACTTCCCATCTCCTCCATCCCAGGGCACTTCCAGAGCACCGCGGCAAGCATCGCTGCGCTAGCGGCATAGATTCCACCACGCACCAACGCACTGCGACTGAGGAACCAGAACATTCCACCCTCTCCGCTTGTGCGACGTTTTTTCCCCGACGAAAGCCCCTGTTGAACCAGGCGCCAGCGTTTGAATTCGTCAACTAATCCCATAAGATTTGATTGATTGTGTTACGCTTCAAGGAAGACTAAAAACGCAACTTGGTAACATAAACCGTATCGAACGGCGGGGCAAGCTCAGGAAATCAACCCAAGCGGAAAACGATACGCGCTTTCGTGGTATCGTAAGGAGACATCTCCATTTTCACACGATCGCCAATCACGAGACGAATAAAACGCTTACGCATCTTTCCGGAAATGTGCGCGAGAACTTCGTGTCCACTGGCCAGCTCGACCTTGAACATCGTTCCAGCGAGGACAGCAGAGATTGTGCCCTCAATTTCGACAGACTTCTGCTCTGCGTTCTCATCAACATCTTTTGGCACACGAGGTCCACGCTGCTGGTTACGACGACGTCCGCCGCCGCCTCTTCGGAAATTTCTTGGTCTTGCGATGGTGCTAGAATGGGTTAAGGAGCCGTAGGTGGCTCATGCAATGACTATGATTTCACCGGGGTCGAAACGCAACGGAAAAAAAGGACGCATTTTCACGATTGTTTGATCCTCAATCCAGCTCAAACGAAATACTCTCATAGGGAATCACTTTGCCATTTAGAATTCATCGCTTTGAGGCTAGCTTACCCAAAAGAAAAGCAATGGGAAAACTCTCACAATTCATCCGGCTAGCCGGAAGCATTCTCGGGACAGACTCGCCGCGGCAGCGAGAGCTGAAAACCTCGCGAGCGCTATTGACGATCTTTGGAACATTTTCCCAAGCTGATACCAAAATCGCGACTGAGGAAGTTGAAATCTCTTTTGACTTTGTCCGCAACATTTTCCCCGAAGCGGACCACCAAGTGCTCGGGAAATTCCTTGAAAGAGCGCTCTCCCGGCGCCCCCCCCTTTCACCTCAGCTCGCTTACTTGAAAAGAGCACTGACAAAGGAGCAGAAAACCGCCTTTGGGCTACAGCTCTATACTCTCATTAAATCAGGGAGTGATTCCGGTGCGCAAGAAGAAGCCTACCTCGATGCCATGACGCGCATGGGCGCAGCCGCTGCGGGAAAAGCAGTCATCCAAGAAATGTCCGAAGCTTATCCAGAAGCCTCGAAAATACTCCCGCGTCTCGACTTCGGAGATCACGATGGCGCAGACATTCGGATAGAGCGACAAGCAAAACCGACCTCGTTCCGCTGCTACCGCGCTGGCGGAATCATCCTGATTCGGAATCTTTCCAAAACGCCCCTGAATTTACGAGGCTATCGCATCACAAAGAACCGTCTCATTCAGCTCCGACCTAGCGATAACATCACGGTCGCCGATTGGCGTCTGAATTACGACGACTTACAGTTCTTTTTCAACGTAAACGCCCCTACCCTTTATCTTCTTTTTGAGAACGGTGAGGTTAAAATGGACCGGACTCGCGCGAAATCCGCCGTCGCCCATATTCGTTTCGGTCATCGTGCTGCGGTCACACCACAGCGAGACAATATCTTGGCAACTGCCGATGGAACCTCCCTCGACGCGGGAGAAGAATACCTTTGCGACTACCATGATTTATTACTCGTCGATGACGGTGAACCCATCGCGCTCGACACCTTACGCCAACTTAGCCTGCAAGGCGGTCATCGTTTCAGCCTTCCGGCGGGTCGCAGAAAAGTCATTGTCTCAAATGATCACTCACAGCTTTCAGGCGATAGTCTCTTACTCACTCCTGGGCTCGCCGGCCGCTTTATTTTAGAGCTTGAATTCGACCCTACCTCAGGTTTCGGAGAGATCACCGTCATCGAGTCCAGCCAATCCATCGTTGCGAACGGACGCATCATTGAAAAAGCGACTTTACCTGACGGATCGCTCATTCGCCTCAGTAGTCGCCAAGCTCTACGCTGCCGCTTTTCAGAAAACCTCCTCGATGAAGAGCGCAACCTCGTTCGAAGCCTCGAGATCGAAGGCGCGAACTACGCCTTCTGGAAAGGCGGAAAGACCATCGACAACCTCTCCTTCCAAGTGAAACGCGGAGAGATGGCCTGCATCATCGGCCCCAGTGGAAGTGGTAAAAGCACCCTCCTTGAAATCTTAGCAGGACAGCGTAAACCGCAAACCGGAAGCGTCCGCCTGAACGGGCTCTCTCTTTATAAAAGACAACGCCGCTTATCCCCTCTCATTTCCTTCATGCCGCAGGAGGAAGCCTTAAGTGAGCAGCTCACCACGAGAGAGCACCTCACGCACGCTTGCTCTATTCGCAGACCTCACTTGCCATCTCCCTCCATCACGAAGCGCGTCAACTCCCTTCTCGATGGCCTCGGTCTCTCACACATTGCCGAGCGCAGAGTCGGAAGCGCAGATTCGAAAAGTCTTTCTGGCGGAGAACGCTCCCGCCTTAACGCCGGGCTCGACCTCATCGGCGGAGGTGAAATTTTCCTCTTCGATGAACCCATTTCAGGCCTCTCCTCGAAGGATGCCGAGCATGTCATCGATACCCTCCACGGCCTCGCGCGAGATAAAATCGTCATCGCTTCACTCCATCGCCCGAGTGAAAAAGTCCTCAAATCCTTTGATAAGGTTCTCCTTTTAGATCGCGGTGGAAAAATGTCCTTTTTCGGTCCACCGAGCGACATGATCTCTTACTTCGAGGAAGCGCGAAAAGAACTCGATATTTCAGACAGCCATCAAGAGCAGACCAAACCGCAGACAGGCGCAGACTTTGTCTTTGATGTCCTAGAAGCACCGATTATCAATCTCAAAAAACACCTCAGCACCCGCACAGAACGCCGCTTCCCTCCGAGTTACTGGCAAGAACGATTTGAGAACCAACGTGTAATGGCGCACCTTAATCTCGCCTCCACTGTAGGACTTACTGATGCCCAAGAACTCCCAACTGCGGATGACCAAATTCCAGCACCCGAGCCCCCCTCACAAGGCCGCCGCCAACAATGGCAAATTTTTAAAACCCACTTCGCTCGCGCCTTAAAATCCAAGGTCAGGCATCGAGGCACCTTATACTCTATTATTCTTCAAGCTCCCCTGCTCGCATTCCTCATTGCTTATACTCTGCATGCTTCAGCAGATGGCCGATATGAATTCCACAGTGCCCTGCATCTTCCTTCATACCTCTTCCTTGCTGTCACCGTGGCGATGTTCTTCGGTCTCACAAATTCGGCTGCGGAGATTCTAAGAGATCGCCCAGTGTTAAGGCGTGAAAGAAATTGCCGCCCTCATCCTCTTCTTTATCTCGGTTCCAAGTTTATCGTCTTAACCGTTCTCGTAATCGTCCAATCGCTCGTATTCATCGCTGTTGCACATCACATTCTAGAACTCCATGGGATGGTTTTCCCCCATCTCGTATGGATGAGTTTGACCGGCTGCTGCGGCACGGCACTCGCTCTTCTCATATCGGTCATCGCGAAGTCCGAGCGCACTGCACTCGCTTCCATCCCACTCATTCTTGTTCCACAAATCCTTCTCGCTGGAGCTCTCGTTCCCTTCACCGAAATGAACCGAGGGCTCTTCTCAGGCGCTTCAGAAGCACGCGAAGGTGGCGCCGAACCAGTGCCCTCCACCCTTATGCCCCTCCGCTACGCCTACGAGGGGTCAGTCGTCAGTCAAGCCATCTACAACGAATTCGAAAGAGCACGACGTCCATTACAATCTCAAATTGATCAGCTTACCGACAAAGAAAATCTCAGTGAAACAGAAACGAATCAGCTCAACGATGGAAAGACAAAGCTACAAGTCCTCTTCGCCGCTTCTGCAGATGATCTTGATCATGCCCGCTCGATCCTGACTGACCCCATCGCCGAAATGGAACGAATCCAAAACATCCCTCTCGATGAAATAAGCGAACCAAGTCCACCACTTAATCAATTCTTCGTGAATCAACGCATCGAAGGTCTTGTCGAACTCGCAGAATCAAAGCGCCTCGACCTTCGCTCGAACACGCGAGAGAACGTCTTCCTAGCCGAGGAAAAATCCCTCCTCCGAGCGGCGATCAAAACCACTATTTATTGTCAAGGCATGCTCCTCATCATGACCATAATTTTACTCGCTACCGCCGCTGGGTTCTTGAAATATTCTCTAAATCGGCACTGAGACCTCACCTCCCAAAGTCTTACCGAGAGATTGCGCAATGACCGTCTCCGCTTCCCGCCCTACCATTTGTGGAACGATTTCTCCAAGCACAACGAGACCAAAGTGGGAACGCTCCAGAATCACCAGCAATACACCATCAACGCCGATTTTAACGAATGGACTAAAAAGTCCGACCGAGCCCTGAGGCTCCGCATCAACTCATCAAGTTACTCGCCCACTACAAGTAAAGGCATGGGCTAAATTGATAACCACGGTCGTCTTACCGGCGCCTCCCTTTTAACTAGTAAGGACAAGAGTAATCACAGGACTCAGAAATCAGGGGGGTATTTCGTGGAGTAAACTTGGCAGAGAACCATTTCCCGAGGCTTTGTCTGGTCATTTTGATGATTTTTCCTCAATTTACCTTCAGTATCGATATCCTTTACTAGTGAAAATAATTCTCCCACTCTTTATTCTATGCCTTTGCTCGCTATTATTCAGCTCATGTGATCGTGGCGATAAGCAATCAAAGCTCGAAAAGCGCCGTGCCCAAGACCTCTTTTTTAGTAGTGCCGCGGTCGCTTCGCTCACGGATTTCAAAAATGAAGCTGCGACCTTCCCTACAGATTACCTTCGCCTTTACAAAAATGATCCTATTGCATGGCAACCATGGGATAACTCCCTCCAAGAGAAAGCAAGTAACTGCCAAACTCCAATTTTGCTCCTCGTTGTCTCTGCCGTAAATGGTAATTGCCGTGATACCATTCAACGAATCTACGAAGATGCAGAAATGCTCAATCTTCTAAGAGATCATAATCTCTGTACCCTTGTCGATATTCACGCGAATCCTGAGATCGGGCTGCTTGCTCAAAAGCTTTCTTCTGATTCCGGGCAAGCCATTAGCTTTCCCTCTCTAATCTGGCTCAGTCATGAAAAGCTTCCCATCGCATCATTCTCAATTGGTATGATGAACGACAAACAGCTGAAAACCGCTGTTAAGAACGCAGGCAGCATGGTCCAGCATATCTGGAAAAACTCATCTGATTACGCGGTAACCAATAGTCGTCAAGACAACATCCGTCGCCAAGAGCAGATCGACACTCAGCTAAAAGGCGAATCCCTTTTACTGGATCCCGCAAATGACCTCAACCTGCCCCCCCCTACCTCTCGCTCTGAATATTATCGTAGCAGCACTCGTAAAATCGTGTCTCTCTTTAACCCGATCTCTAAGAGTTTTGACAATTTAGGAGGCATCTTACCTGCTAGCGCACTCGAA
The DNA here is from genome assembly GCA_039768255.1 of Akkermansiaceae bacterium. Classification (GTDB taxonomy): domain Bacteria; phylum Verrucomicrobiota; class Verrucomicrobiia; order Verrucomicrobiales; family Akkermansiaceae; genus SW10. The sequence continues at coordinate 16,579 of JBDNAW010000032.1, forward strand.
CTCGTAGGGACTTCTTCTCGCTCACCTCACTTTACCCAACAAATCCGTAGAGCTGCCCGCCTCGCCTTTTCTGAGACTACCGACAACATTCAGCAAAATGCTGCAAGTGATGCACTTGGCAATGGATACTTTCAGTCAAAACGCGGACCAAGCTGGGAACTCCCACTTTTTTCAAAGCGCCTTGATATTCAGACTCATTATGCAACCGCTCTTCTACGGAGTGGTCAGGCAACCGAACACCAAAGAGCAATCCGCGAAGGGCTCCGCTTAGCAGATTACTTCATCTCACAACTGCCTGATAAACTTTACGCCTCAGAAACATCTCTCAACGGCACTGACCTTTCTGGTCAATTCCTTTGGGATTGGCAAACCCTCTCTGATCACCTTTCCGATGATGAACTCCAATTCTTCTCGAAAATTTACAGCCTCAGAAAACACGGCAACATTCCAGCTACGGTTGACCCCACTGGAAAGCATTTTAAACTCAACACCTTCCAGCTGTCTCAACCTTGGGAGCAAATTGCTGACTCCCTCAACCTTTCTCTCGAAGAACTCGAAGATAAAATCAGCCCGATCAGAGCAAAGCTTCTCACCGTTCGCGAAAAAAATTCCGAACTGTTTCGAGAGACCCAAATTTCAGCCGCTCAACTCTCCACTACCGGTAGTTTGATGATCTCTGCTTGGGCTGCCAGCGGCGAAGAAAAATATCTCCATACCGCTCGCACCATCGGATCACAATTAATAGCCGAATACCGCAGCGAGAGAGGCTCACACACCCGCTTCGCTAACCTTTCCTCTGTCTTAGCGCGAGGTGAAGACTTCGCCGCTCAGGCACTCTTCTTTTTAAACCTCTATCAAGCGACATTTGATCAAAAGTGGCTCAAGGCTAGCCGCGAGATTACGGAGAACGCATTGATCGCACTCGCTCGTGATGACTTCCCACTTCAAGAGTGCCAAAAAAACGACCAGATCATCCCCGTCTTCATTCATAATCATTCCATGATATTCGGCCAATCTACCACCGGAATTTTAGATCAAGTCTTTACCCGCTTTCTGGCAATCTCAGATGACGAGCGCTTCAAAAATCGACGTGATCTTAATACCAAACGCTATCGCATCAGATTAGATCGAATCCCCATCATCCACACTGACCTTCTCACCTCATACGCACTAGGAGATACCCCATACCTCATCGCGGTATCAGGTGAGCCCGACTCTCCAGCGGTAAAAAAAGCAAGACAACAGCTGAATTCATCACATTTCACGACCTTTGCCACCATTGCCTCAGCGAGTCTCCCAGAATTAGATATCGACGAAAAACTCCCCCCTATGGAGTCAGGATTTCAAATTGGATTATACCGTAACGGCAAGCTCATTGCGGACGCTGAAAATATTGATTCCTTTTCTGAAATCTTCACCACCGAAATGGCCAAAAAAGAATGATTGGCAGCTGAGATATGATCGCTAGCATGCGCGCCGCATGCACTATCACCTCATTTTAAAGGCTCTTTCAGTTGTCGCTCTTGGAACTATTGGGATCAATCTTTCCTTTGCCGACACTATCACCCTAAAATCTGGTAAAGTTCTCGAAGGTAAAGTCCTCGAAGAACGCGCTGACGAGTATCTTCTCGAAGTCCAAATCACTCGCTCGATTAAGGACCGTAAAACAGTCAAGAAAAGTGACGTGGTCTCCATCGAGAAAACTGCCGAGGACGCTCAACCTTTCAAAGAACTCCAAGACATCCTTCCAACTGGTGATCAAATGCAGCCTGGTGAGTATAAGCTCCTCATCGAAGGAAAGCTCAAACCATTCCTCGCCAATTTTCCAGATTCCCAGCACCTTCCTGAAGTCAAAAAGATGCTCGCCACTCTTGAGAGTGAGCTCAAGCGTGTCGAAGCAGGAGAGATCAAACTCAAAGGAGCATGGATCGCCGCTGCTGAATGGAATTCCAATGCCTTTGATCTCGATTCCCTTGTATTGTTCAACAAATTGGAAGAATTCGCCAAAGCAGGCTACTATCGACAAGCACTGCTCACGTATGACGAACTCAAAAATGGCTACCCCACTTCCGAAGGTCTGACAAAATCACGTGATATCGTTCAAAAAATCCTCCCTGCCTACCAAAAAATCATTGCAACCCAAGCAGGCAAAGCCAAACAAAGCCTCGAAGACCGCTTGAAAGCGATCGAAAACCTCCCGATCCGTGATCGCACTCGCGTCAAGGAAACTTTTGATGCTGAAAGAGCTCGCTACCAACAGCTTCTAGATAAAGCACGGGAAGAAAAAATCCGCTGGATACCAGTCTATGCCTATGATGGCCGCTCACTTGGCAACCTCGAGCGCACCATCAAATCAGAGATCGCTTCTTTAAATCGTCTCCGCCCAGATCGTGAGAATTTAGCAGAGCTTTATCGCCAAGCTTGGAAAGCCGCAGGACAAGGAGATGAAACTTCTGTCCGCCGACTCCTCTCCAAGTTCCGATCCAAAAAAATCGATCCTAAATATGGCGAAATCATCAGCGCTCACCTCGCGGCAAATCCAGCCCCCGAGCCTGTTGAAGAAAAAGTAGAGCCTAAGCCTACCCCGCAGCCTGAGCCAGTCGTGGAAGAAAAGCCTAAGCCCAAGAAAAAGCCACAGCGTGATATCGACGAAGACCTTACCGAGCCTGAAAAAGAAAGCTCTGGAATGATGGGCATCGTTTACGCTATTCTTGGAATCGCAATCATCGGAATTCTTCTCGGAGTGTTTCTCAAGAGTCGCAAATCCGAAGATGGTGAGTAAACTATTCTCATGAGCGAGCGCACTGCTACACAAAACCGCAAAACCGCGGAAACCAAAATCAACCTCAGCCTGAACCTCGACGGCGAAGGGAACTCAGTTATTGATACCGGCGTCCCCTTCTTCGATCACATGCTCACGCTCTTTTCACGCCACTCGGCCATCGACCTCCAAGTCAAAGTCGATGGCGATATCGAGGTCGATTACCACCACACCGTAGAAGACACCGGAATCGTTCTCGGAGAGTGCCTCCGTGCAGCGCTCGGAGATAAGTCCGGCATCCGCCGCTACGGACACGCTTACATCCCGATGGATGAAACACTCAGCCGCACCATTATCGACCTCAGTAATCGTCCGCACCTTGAATTCATCGCGCCAGACGATACACCCTCCGCTCAAAACTTCCCTTTTACTTATGTTGAGGAATTCGTCCGTGCTGTAACCGCGAACCTTCGCGCGAATATCCACATCGAACTTCTATATGGACGTGATGGTCACCACATTGCCGAATCTATTTTCAAGTCCCTTGCCCGTGCCCTGCGCGTTGCAATTGAAAAAGATGCCCGTCAAGTCGGAATTCCCTCCACTAAGGAAGTGCTCTAGCACATCATGAAACTTGGAATGATCGACTACGGGCGGGGAAATCTCCGCAGCGTCATTAATGCCTGCCGCGCACTTGGTCACGATCCCACCCTTGTGACCTGCGCCGCAGATCTTAAAGAACTCACCCATATCATTTTCCCCGGCCAAGGAGCTTTTGGAGATTGTATGGAAAGCCTCGCTCGACTCAATCTGGTCGAGCCTCTCCGCGAGTGGATCACCGCAGACCGTCCTTACTTTGGAATTTGCGTAGGCTACCAACTCCTCTTTTCCTCTAGCCAAGAAGCCCCTGGAATCGAAGGCCTCTCAATCATCGATGGCGCCTGTCAGCGTTTCACGAGCACTGACATCAAAATCCCACACATGGGGTGGAATTCACTCGTCCTCAAACAGCCTTCTTCTCCTTACTGGAAAGGCTTTGATGACGATCCCTTTTTTTACTTCGTCCACTCCTTTTATCCGAGTGGCGTGAATGAAGAAGACATCGCAGCCCTCTGCACATACGGCAATGAAACCTTCTGCGCCGCTATCCAACGAGGAAATCTTTTAGCGACACAATTCCACCCCGAAAAAAGCCAACACGCTGGACTCAGCTTGCTCGAAAACTTCCTGAGCGCATAAAAGCTATCCCGCAAAGACGCGTTCCACTAACTCTTCGAGTTCCTCTCGGTCTACCTCATCAAAGTGACCGCGCGTTTCGGAATCCACATCCAGCACTCCGATGAGCTCCCCCGCTCCGTTATTCACCGGAACGACGATTTCACTCTGCGATCGAGCATCACATGCGATGTGTCCGGGGAACGCGTGCACGTCCTCAACGACTTGGGTCTCGCCCGTTTGAGCTGCCATTCCACACACCCCTTTTCCGACCTGAATGCGAAGGCAACCCACGGGACCTTGATAAGGTCCAACAACGAGTTCATCTTCCACCATTCGATAAAAGCCAGTCCAGAAAAAGCCCTCCATCTCATGGCTCAAGACACATGAAACCGATGCCATCTTTGCGATCTCATCATTCTCCCCCATACAGAGCGCAAAAATCCGCTCTTTACACCTCTGATACGCCTCAACCTTCTCTGCAGACATCCACAAGACGCTATTTCAAAAACTCAGCACTGACAAACCTCCATTCCTCTCCCATAGTTCTGCCGTGAGCTATCAGGTCTTTGCCCGTAAATACCGTCCCCGCACTTTTGAAGATGTCCTCGGTCAGGACCACGTCGTCCATACCCTCAGGAATGCCATTGAACAAAATCGACTCGCTCATGCTTACCTTTTCGTCGGCCCACGAGGCACCGGTAAAACTTCTACCGCACGAATTCTCTCCAAAGCCCTCAACTGCCCAGGCGGACCGAAGATTGATTTTGATCCTGATGATCCTATCTGTGAGGAAATTGCCGAAGGCCGCGCCCTCGATGTCCTCGAGATCGATGGAGCTTCAAATAACGGTGTCGAACAAGTGCGCGAACTCCGCGAGACCGTTAAATTTGCACCTGCCAGTGGCCGCTTTAAAATTTACTACATTGACGAGGTCCACATGCTCTCTAATGCCGCCTTCAATGCCCTTCTCAAAACGCTTGAAGAACCACCAGAACACGTAAAGTTCATCTTCGCGACTACGGAGCCGAATAAAATTCTCCCGACCATCATCTCCCGTTGCCAGCGCTTTGACCTCCGTCCTATATCTACGGAAATCATCGCAAAACACCTTCAACACATCGCCGAAAACGAGAACGTAAAACTCGATAATGCTGCCGCTTGGGCTATCGCAAAAGGTGCCGATGGCGGCATGAGGGATGCTCAATCGATGATGGACCAACTCGTTGCCTTTTGTGGAAATGAAATCACCGAGAAAAACGTCCTCGACATCTTCGGATTCACCTCACGCGAGACCGTCGCAGAGCTCCTCCAAGGAATTCTCGAAAAGAATGCCGCCTCCGCACTAAAAGTCGTCCACACACAATTTGAAACTGGTAAAGACCTCTCGCAACTCCTCGGAGAGGTCGTCGCTGCCATTCGTGCGCTTGTCGTTGCCAAACTTGATACTGAGGCTTCCCGTGAAGGTTTCCCTGAAGCCCTCTGGGCTGACCTTTCAAGTGCCGCCGCACCTTTCCCTGCAGATCGCCTTCTCGCTCTCATCGATACTTTTGCCGAAGCTGAAAGCCGTATGAAATGGGCTTCAAACAAGCGACTTCATCTCGAAATCGCCTCCCTCAAGGCCATTCAAAAGCTTCAAGAGATACGTCTCTCCGATGTCATCAAGGCAATGGGAAATGCAGATCGAGATGCACTCGTTGCTCCTGCTACCACAAAGACTCCTCCTGTAAAAACAGAAGTAGCTGAACCTTTAACAGCAACTGAAACCGCACCTACCCCTGAAGTCTCATCTCCTGAGCCAAATCCTCCCACTGTGGCCGAGCGAACCAAATCTGAAGATTCAGGTCCTACGCCTAGCGGAATCGATGCCTTGATTGCAGCTGCTCCTGAACAAGCAGTCGACCCTACCCCGGCTCCCGAGCCCGAAATTGGAGCCGCCTCTGAGACCAAAGCTCCTGAAAAAGAAAAGACAGAAGAGCCCATTCAGAACGATTTCCATGAGGACCCCCTTATCAAAGAAGCTCTCGAAATATTTAAAGGTCGCTTGATTTCTTAATCGCCGCGCACCCTTCTCGCTCCAGTTCACAACCGATGATTTACCGTCGTCCATGGCACCCTGTGTCCCTGACGCTACTCGGCGTATCGATGGCCCTGCACTTCTTGACCGTGGTCCTTTACGTGCGACTTCCTGATGCCTTTGCGGCCTTTACCGTCTTCCCCATCTGGTCCTGGGGGATCATTGGTATCCTTCTCAGCGCGATCGCATTCGTTTCCTTCCGAGGCCATCTCTCACTTCTCGTCAGTCTGATCTGGGTCTTCACTATTTTGATGATGGCGGATGAAGCCTCTTCGATTGGCCGCCTCGCTACGCCACAACTCAAGGCAGGACGAGCGGAGCCTCACGCCGGGAGCCGTGTCCTGCGCGTCGCCACCTTGAATTGCGCTCGCCGAGCCCCTCTCGACGGACTTACCCGAGAGTATCAACCGGACATCCTTTTTCTTCAGGAAATCCCGCGCAGTTATCAGCTCAAAAAAATCGTCGATGAGATCTTCGCTGGTGAAGGAGACTACCGCTACAATATTAAAAAAGGATGCGCGGTTATGGTCCGCGGAAAGATCGAATTTGAAGTTCCGATTCCAAAATACCGTGCTCAAATCCTCACGGTGAAAATGAATACCGGTGAGAGTATTCAACTCATGAATACTCACCTCCAAGTAGCGACTACTAATCTTCGTCTCTGGGATCCTGAATGCTGGAGGCAGCATCGAGACAATCGGAAGCTTCGTCAAAGCGAGCTCGCTTACACCATGAATGTTTTACGACAAAAGAGCCCCTCCCATCGTCTCCCAACGATCATTGCGGGTGACTTTAATGCCCCCGCAAATGACGCCGTCTACCGCCTTCTTGGGTCTAATTTCACCGGAGCTTTTGAAAGCGTTGGCACCGGATGGGGAAACACCTACCACCGTGCTCTCCCACTCCTGAGAATCGATCATATTTTCTCATCTGAAAAACTGGTTCCTATCCGGTGTAAAACCTTAAAGCTTAAAGACTCTGATCACCGCGCTGTGATCGCGGACTACGTCTATCGCTAGCGGATTAAAAATCACTCTCAGGCCGGCGCTTCCGCACGGAAGCCCTCCCCCCCCTCGTCTTTCGAATCGGGTCAAAGACAAAGTCCGCGCCCGAAGCCTTGATCTCAGCAATTTGCGACATGAGCTCTCCAAGTCTCCCCTTGGGCCAGCCACGTTCATGAAACCATTGCAAATATTCCGGAGGAAGATCGATGAGCGGTACCCCTCGCGGAGGATAATCTTTCGGCCCATATTTCCCAAAAGGCATATGAGCGTCGACGACATCGGATAAAAAATTCCGAAAGTCATCGCGATCGATCTCAGTGAAATTCATGGCGCTGGGATCATGAGCTGAAAGCAGGCACCGGAGCGAGCGGATTTCGTCAACGTTAACTCACCGCCGAGCGCACGAGCAAGGCGGCGGCTAAGGGCCAACCCAAGTCCTACACCAGGCTTCGAATACGCGGCGTCTTGAGCGGATTTATGGAATGCTCTGAAGAGTCTGCGTCGTTCAGCCCTCGCAATACCACAACCATTATCAGAGACCTCAAAAATCAAACCATTTCTCTTTCGCTGAGCAGTGAGCGTGATGTGCCCTTTACCCGAATTTGGAAGGCCATATTTGCAGGCGTTATCAACGAGGTTAAAAAGGATTTGTTCAACTGCAATTACATCAGTTTCGACTCTCCCGAGTTCCTCAGAAAGCTCAATCGAAAGCGCCGCATCTTCTTGATCAACGCGACGGAAAAGCACCGGTCTGATTCGTTCGACTAAATCACGAACCGCTAGTTTCTCTTTTTGTGCCAGTGCATTTCCTCGCTCAATCTGAGAATAAGATAGCACATTTTCCACGAGATGATTTAAACGCTCGGACTCTCCCAACATCGTGCGGAGGTATTCCTGCTTCTGCACTTCATCGGTAACCATGCCATCTGCGAGCATCTCCGAATAGAGCCTGAAAGTGGTAAGTGGAGTGCGTAGCTCATGAGTCACCGAAGAGACAAAAGCGGCTCGACGTTCACTCAAGCGCATCACCCCACGTAAGAGAAAGAACAAAGCCAAAAGCGCGGAAATCGCAGCAATCCAACCAATGATTAAACTCTGAAAAATGGGGCTCTCTTTCGGAAGAGGAACGAGAGCCATGACATCCTTTTCCAAATGCCATGGAAGTGAAACCAACGAAAGTGGCGAAGCATGATCTTCAAGAGATGGAATCAAACGTATCCCGGGAAGATCACTTGGAATTTGATCAATCAACTCTTCACGCAGCTTCTCTTGATCCAACCAAACGACTTGGTAACGCCTACTTTGAGTTCCCTGAACCAGCCGCACGAGAAAAAGCTCTCCCCCCATCCATGTCGGTTGAAAAGGAGTCATACTCACCATTTCATCTCGCAACTCCGGCTCAATCTCGAAGGATTCTGAGATCACGTTTTCTTTCGACCGAACATCCTTCGCTTCCTTCTTCGCCATTTTCAACCCAAAGCTGGATCGGTTCACTTCTTTTTGGACAAGATCCGAACGCTTCTTTTTCTCCACATTTTGTAGCGCATTATTGTATTTCCGCTGCTGATCTTTGGTCTGAATATTGGCCCAACGATTTTCCTCGATCACATCATTCCCAACCTCCACCTCGCTAGCCGATGGACTACCCCAATCAAAATCACCCCGGCAAGCATCCATCAAAATCTGACGACCTTGCGGGAATTCACAGAGAGAAATCACACGCAAAAGCGCGGCTTTTTCTTCCTTAAAATCGCTCACTCCTGGGACCATTTTTTTCGCGAATTCACGTCGCATTTCTGTAGGGACTTGAGGTGAAGTCGGGACGCCATCTGCCGTGAATTGAAAGTGTAAACGCACCAACTCATTGCGCTCTACAAGAAGCGGCGAAACACGCACAAGCGGCATTCCAACTGACCAGCTTCCCAGCTGCGAAGTGAAGACATCCTCAGGCGAGAAAAAGGCTTCAAAGTGAAGCGGTGGACGTTGGTTCTCAGTGACGAGTAGCGCAGCCCCGATGGTATCCATCCGAGAAAGGGCGAGCCCAATCCGTTCATTTGCCCGCGCTTCCGTCTCCGCAAGAAGACGATTTTTTTCTGAACGGATCACCCCACGAGTCATCCAAGCCATCGCTCCAAAAATGACGATGGCGCAGATGATGAGAACGCACCAGATGGATAACGAGCGCTTCATGATTGACGGAGACGATAACCTTTTCCACGCACTGTTTCGAGCAGGCTCTGATCGAAATCGTGAAGTTTTTTTCGAAGATGGGCAATGTGCATATCAACAGTGCGCGTTTCAATTTTATGCGGATCGATCCCCCAAACATTTCGAAGAATTTCAGCGCGAGAAACTGGCCGACCCGGATTTACCAAAAGATAGCGAAGCAGCTCCACTTCACGATCAGAAAGGTCTGACTTATCTTTAAGATGACGAATTTCACAGTTATTAAAATCAATCATGCGTCCAGAAATTTCGTACTGCTCGCTCAGAGGATGCCGTTCAGTTGCACGACGCAATACAGCATCGACCCGCGCAAGAAGTTCACGCGCACTAAAGGGCTTCACGACATAATCATCAGCTCCAAGTTTTAGCCCTTTCACGCGGTCATCTTCCTCCCCTTTGGCTGAGAGAATAATCACGGCCTGCCCTGGACGTGATTTCCCAAGTGCTTCAAGAATCTCAAATCCCGTGAAGTTCGGTAGAATAAGATCAAGTAACATGAGATCGTAACGTGCCGTGAGCGCCATCTCGCGCCCCTCTTTTCCGTCTGCTGCCGAGATCACTTGGTAACCCGTATAAGTTAAAGCATCAACCACTCCTCGGCGCACCGAGGAGTCATCTTCGACAACTAGAATAGTAGGAGCGATCATGTGTAAAAAGACAACGATCCAGCAAAGGACCATTGTCTTAACGAAAATTTACAACAATGAAGAAGCTCTATTTCGCCTCATTCTTTTTGAATTGGTAACCTTTCGCTGCGGCTTGCTTCCGCACGGCCTTGCTGACAACAATATCGAGCGTATTCTCAGTGACTTCTTTTTGCTGAGCTTTGGCGACAAAAGCGGCGCGAGCTTTATTGAGAGTTTGAATCTCTTTCTGAATCTCAGTGCGCTTCGTCTGACGCTCGGCGACGTATTTTTTACGACCCTCAAGATCGAGCTCACGCATCGCTTCGGGAAGCTCGGAGTCCTTGAGCTTCTTCCAATCGAAATCTTCGGCCTGACTTGCATCACATAAATCCCAACTAGCATTCCAGTAATTACTAGTCGCCTTCGTCACGGCACGCTGGACTTCAGCTCCTGATTTTTTATTTTCCTCAGCCTTAGAATCATTACCGAGTTGTTGAAGTGCTTTGGTCTTACCCTGACGGCCAAATGGAATATAGGTTCTGTTCAGTTCCATATTCAACTGAACGATTTTCTCATCCTGTGGTGCTACGATATGCACCACTGCGGCATTGTGATCAATCGTAAGGTAGCTCCCTCCTGCCATCAACATCCCAGTATTCCAACCACCCAAGATTCCAACACGCTCGTTACCACAGTGGATTGTATTCACGATGATCCCTTTCTTAACCGCTTCTTCACAAGCAGACTTGGGATCGATAGGCCCTTGAGTGAAGGCCTCATTTCCCGCGATGAAGATTACTTTGTAAACTTTCATGGAAGCATCCCATTTTAAATCAGCAACCGCTCGGGTAATTACCGTTCCGCAATACTCTTCTCCCCCATTTGTTTTCAGACTGAAGAGCTCTTCACTCACTTGCTCTAGGTCACGAGTGAAAGGCTGAATCTGCCGAATCCAATCAGCCTTTTGATCAAGTCCATCATTTCCATACTCGTAAAGAGCAACTTCAACAAAGGGAACCTTTCCGTCTTGCTCCGCGTCGATAAAGGTATTCACGACCTTCCAAAGCTGAGTTTTGGCCTGCTCGATGAGACCGTTCATGCTGCTCGACGTATCAAGCAGGATTGCGATTTGAACCTTAGTTTGCTCCGGCTCTTGGTTGATTTTGTGCCCCAAGGCTGGAGAAACAAGAAGGGCGGCGAGGACTGATAAAAAGCACTTTCTTTTCATAACAAAGCCACTCTTTCACAAAGAGTGGCTTCGGTGTGTAAAGGGGATGTAAAAGAATTCTTCTACTTATTGGGAACCATCGCGTAGAGCCCAGTGGTCATACACCAAGCTTCAGAAGCAGGCATACGCTTAAGCTCATGACCTTCGCCCCAGGAATCCGTGTAGAGAATTTCTTCCTTCTCTTCATTATAACCCACGATCAAACGCATATGGCCGCCGCGTGTCTGTGGCATATCACCTTCCTTGAACATGCCAAGGTAGAGAGTCCAGCAGATGGGAACCCCTTGATTAATGTATTCCTGAGTCTTGTTCTTAAAGAAAGCATACTTGGGCTGTTTGACTTTTACTTTAATAAAGACCTCTGGGTCTAAGCGTGCCCAAAAGCCTTGAGCGATGACGTAGTGGGTATCGAGATCGATATCGAAGACCTTTGCTTTCTCTTTTTTAGCGAGGCGCTGATATGCCTTAAAGTCCTTCTCAGTCTGCTTGTAGTCATAGTCCATCAGGCGAAGGGTTCGAACATGGATTTTACCAGTGAGTTTTTTAAAGGCCTTCTCCATCGCATCAGGATAGGTGCCATTCTCATCTGTGTTTGCTAGCTGCGCGAGTTCATGCTGATCAACATCGAGGCCGTAGTATCGAGCGACTCGCTCAACGCTCGCGACAACACAGTAACCTTTCTCCCCTTGATCCACCATCGGAACACTTGGAAGCAAAACATCACCGTTCTCTTTTTTAACAACATTTTTGACGAGATCACCACGACGAGTGGCTTCATTTTCACCGCCTAAAGAATCTTTATAACCCATACGCAGTCGAACGAACTCGATCCGATTCTCCTTAGAGTTCACACTCCCCTCGAGAAGAAATGCAATACGTCCTTTCTCCCAAAGATATCCGTCAACTTTTACGGCACCTGCCTTATGAGTTTCTTCAGCGCGCTTCTTGAGCTTCTCATCCAGAGCCATTTTCCAGCTCTGCATGAGCTCGTCATATTCACTCTGCTTCAATGTTCCATCATCGCCTCGGTTGAAGATGGAAATATTCGCTTGAGACACTTTTTTACCATCACGTGAACGGAGGACAATCTCGCCCACCTTTTGATCAAGAAGAGTAAACTGTCCACCGGGCGCGCGAATTCCCATTTTCTGAGCCGATAACCATTCGAAGCCTTTAGACGCTCGCCTAATCTTAATTGTCCGCTTGCCGTATTCATCTTCAACAATGGTCACACCATCATCATCTCCTCCTCCGTTGGGGTGATAAGCTTTACGGATGTCTTCCAATGTTCCGGTCCAGAGCTTTGCAGTCACGAAAGTGTCATCAATCGAACTGCGTTTCTCGTCATCATCAGCTAGCAATGAAGACGCAGGAATGAGGTATATTAAAAACCGTAGTAATTTTTTCATTCTGCTTATGATTTAACCTAGCAGAA
>JBDNAW010000033.1:0-4939 GCA_039768255.1 Akkermansiaceae bacterium
CTGCGGAATTAAAGGCGCTGGTGATAGCGTAGGAAAGGTGAACGCCGGCCGGTTGATTGAGGACGGGAGAGATCGCTTCGATGATGCTTTGGCGCTCGCTTTTCGGAATGATGAATATGTCGTTAGGCGCAGGTCGATTGTGCTCAGAAGCGAGGAGGTAAGACGCGCAAAGAACAGCCTCACGGCGGACGTGTTGGGAAGGATGGTTCGCGCCGTAGCTGAGGGTTTTTGTTAAGATGGCGGGAGCTGTATTCTGCAGAGAGCGGTAGGAGGTGAAGGCGGCAGCAGCAATGAGATGATCCTTGGAGCGGATGAGCTTGTTGAGGAGGCCGAGGTCCATCTTACCGAGGGACTGCTGAAGACGGAGCGCTTCGAGTAGGTGTTTCTCGTTGGTCTCTTCTTGAATCCAAGCGGTAAGAGATTTTTGGACCTTGTTGGGATCGTGTGCACGAAGTTCTACCTTTGCGCGGTAGCGAGTGCGGATGTGAGGAGATTTTAAGTGATCGAGAAGTTCCCCGATACTAGCATCGGCAATCTTTGGAGCAGAGGGAAGCTTGGCTCCCTTCGGAATGACGCGCCAGATGCGGCCTGCTTTCCGGTCACGACGCGGATCACGCAAGGAATACTGAGCGTGACCTTTGACAGGATTATACCAATCGCAGATGAAGAGCTCGCCACGGGGGCCAAAGTTGAGATCGACAGGGATGAAAGAAAGGTTCCCAGAGAAGATGAGATCAAACTGAAACTTCTCAGAAAAGTGATCTTCTTCTTCTGTCCAAGTGTGGAATTCGATTTTATTAGTCGGCTTGTAGCGCGCCTTGATGAAGCCGCCTTGCATTTCTGCGGGCCAGATCTCATGGCAAACGAAGTCATGTCCGCAGGTGCCGGAATAGGCTTGCATCCCAGTCGCAGCAGCGTGCTGCCCGGGCTCTTGTTTGTAGCCATTTCCAGCCAAGTGCTCACGCGGGTAAGCTGGATTGGTAGCATGAAAAGTAGAGGCAAAGATGGGGTGCGAAGCGACATGGTTTCCCCATTGATCAAAGGCAACTCCCCATGGATTGGTGTTTGGATAAGCGCCGAAGGCAGTAAGCTTACGGGTCGGTGGGTGGAAGAGGAACCAGGAGGAGTTCCGAGCGCGGATGGGGCCGTGCACGGTCTCGACTTGTGAGTGATGAAAGATCGCTTCGCGGAACAAAAGATCGCCCTGGGGAGTCCAGGTGAAGTCATGCAGCGAGTGGTGCGAATCTTCACAACCGAAGCCGGTAAAGATGATTTCTCGGTGGTCCATTTTCCCGTCGCCATCGCGGTCGGTGAGATGAGTGAGGTGAGGTTGCTCAGAGCAGTAGACACCGCCTTTTCCATCGAGAACGAAGGAGAGCGGGATGTGGAGATCATCCGCCCAAGTGGTGCACTTGTCAGCTTTACCATCCTGATCAGTGTCTTCGAGGATGATGATTTTATCCTGCGGTTTCTGGCCGGGATAAACGTGCGGATAGGTGATGGAGGTGGAGACCCAGAGACGACCTTGCGAGTCCCAGCGCATGGCAATGGGGCAGGCCATTTCAGGGAAGTCTTCTTCGGAGGCAAAGCAGTTCACCTTGAAGCGAGGGTCAACTTTAAAGGCGGCTTGTTCATCGGCAGGTGAAAGGAATTTATTCGCGCCGCGAGAGAGGAGGACGTCGTCGAGCTGCGGGAGATTGGAGTCGTCCGGCTGGGTGGTTTTTCCGGTGGAAACGCTTTGGTGAATGGCCTGATCACGGTTCGCGACCATAAGGTCGAAGTTGCGCATTGCGGGGAGGAAATCGAGGTAGCCGTATGCCTTATTCCGCGCTCCGGTATAGTAGAAGGTGTTGAGCGGACGGTAGCGATGGTGGAACTGAGTCGCTTTTTCAACAACGAGCTGGCGAAGGTCTTCGTTCACCGTGGTAGCGTCAGTCTGGAACATTTCCTTGAAGGCCTGATTGGCAAACAAAGCGTGCCCAAGTTCGTTGAGGGCATGGCCATCTGTGGTGGTGTTGGGAACGGCGAGGGAAGAAAAGACATTTGCAAAGGCGACGTTCTTCTCGGCGCAGACCTTTTTCATCGCATTCCGATAAGCGCGGAGGTTGGAGTTTTTTGGGATGACATTTGTGCCCGGGAACTCGCTAGCAGCGACTGGCGAAAGGAGCACGATGCGCGGAGCAGTTTTGCCATTGTAAGATCGTGATCTCAGATTATCGAGGAAGATGCCGAGGCGGTCTTCGAATTCAGGGAGCGCTTCTTTGCCAGCAAAGGACTCGTTGTAACCGAAGGCCGCGACGATGACATCGATCTTGAAGAAGGTGAGATGCTGATCGAGGTCACCAAAGTTGTCGGGCCGCGGCATGAGGTCGATCTCGTCCGCGGGCCACGCGAAATTTCGCACGGTGAGTTCATACTTCGGATGATGCTGATGGATAAGGGTTTCGAGATGGCCATTACGCCGTTCAGCATCGAGGAGGAGGTTCCCGATGAAGGCGATGCGGTCGCCCTTTTCCAACTGGAGTGGAAGAGCCGTCTGAACGGGATCGACCTCTTCCGCACGCGGAGAGGTCTTTAAATTGATATAAAATTTTGCGAGCTCTGGGTCTTTCTCGGGAGTTTTATTTTCAAGTTGAATATTTCTACCATCGCGCTCGTTTGCTTTACGGGGGTTCCGTCTATCATCGGGATTGATTTGAGCTGCAAGAGGCAGAAGGCAGAGGAGAACAACGAAGGAACGCATGGGTTTAAAAATACATTCATGATCATCCGAATCTATCGAATGAGCCTAGATGTAAAATGATCTCACGGTAGCAATGAACCGGATCGTAAGCTTTCTCCGAACGATCATTCTTCTGAAGTCACGCCTTCATTTTACGCAGGCAGCTCTCCCTTCTCTGGTGGAAGGCCTCCTGGGCCGTATCCCTGGCCCTTCCATTGTTAGGGTGATGAGAGAGACCTAGAGTCCTTTAAGATATTTTACACTCTCCGTCACGCTCGCGAGCGGATTCGGTGAGTGGTCTTGCTCGACGTGACAGTAATCCACTCCCGCAGCGCGACCGGCTTCGATGATTTTCTCCATCGGGATCATCCCATTGCCAAGCTCCTTGAAGGCTTCCTTTGGCATCCCACCGTAAATAGGAAGTTCGGTACCTTTTGCGAGGTCCTTGAGATGGAGTTGAGCCACCCGACCACTGAGAACTTTTATCAAAGTTTCTGGGTTAAGCCCTGCTGCTTGCACCCAGAAGACATCGATCTCAAATTTCATCTCAGGGGCAAATTCTTTAATAAAGACGCCATAACCCGTTCCGCCTTTCATCGGCTGAAATTCAAAGGCGTGGTTGTGATATTGAAGTTGGATGCCCGCATCTTTTGAAATCACTGCCGCCTTATTCAAGTTCCCTGCAACCCGCTTGTAGCCATCGAGATCTTTACGGTCCTTGTCATGAAGATATGGAACACAGAGGTGGGATAAGCCAAGCTTCTTGGCCTGCTCGACAACCTTCTTAAAATCAGAAAACCCTTCGTCAGAGGGATTCACCGCCGTTTCCCAATCGAAGTGAGTCGAGTGCAGCTCGAGGCCATGCGCCTGAGAAGCCTTGATCATCTTTTCACAATTCGGGAAGCCATACATTTCACCTTGCTTATATCCAGCTTCGACAAGCGCCTTGATCGTGCCATCGGTATCCTGATTCAACTCGTTACGAAGCGAGTAAAGTTGGAGACCAATATTCGCGCGGTATTTATCATCACCCGCCAACGCACTCAGCGTCTGAGCGGTACCGGCAAAAAGCGAAGTGGCTGCGGTGGTACGAAGGAAAGAGCGGCGTTTCATGTGTTAGAAAGAAACCACATGAAAAGCGCTACCGCGAACGAAAAGTGAGCGACTTATCGCTTCAGAAAAGGATTTCCAACACCAATCTGAGTGTTTCCAGAATTAGGAAACCATCCCGGC
This sequence comes from Akkermansiaceae bacterium, assembly GCA_039768255.1. Taxonomy (GTDB): domain Bacteria; phylum Verrucomicrobiota; class Verrucomicrobiia; order Verrucomicrobiales; family Akkermansiaceae; genus SW10. The sequence continues at coordinate 3,956 of JBDNAW010000033.1, forward strand.
GAGCGGCCGGAAAGGAAGGTGAGTCCAGAAATGGTGTTCCAATAGATGATAAAACCCTCTTTCGGTGAAATCCCTATCGTCGCCATAGGCGGTTTCTCTTCACCACCAATCACCCAAGCCACTGCGTGATCTGGAATTTTGAACCATCGCTGATCATCACCACTCCACCAAAAGCCGTCGACGGCATCGTAACGCTGATTTTTCGGGATGAATGTCTTCGTTCCGCTTTCAGGTATGACACGGAAATGTTCTAAAACCTCTGCGGATAAACCAGAAAATGTAACTTTTCCAGTGAGAGCTTTATGGGACTTTTTCTGAACTTCAAATTGCGTGAGAGTTCTTTCCTCTGGTTTCGTGACGAGAGAAGCGTCGACCCAGCCATCGTTGGGCTCGGGATCACTCGCGCATGATACGAAAACGAGCGCGAAAGCACTAACCCACTTCATGCGCACGGAGGATTTCGAGATCGATAAACTCAGTCGCCGAAGCATGCGTTGCCTCCAGCACCACCGGCGGAGCAAGGCCAGCATCGAGCGCCTCCTTCCAACGGGACACACAGACACACCATTGATCATCCGGCTTTAAACCCGGAAATTGATACTCGGGACGAGGCGTCGAAAGATTATTTCCACGCTCTATTGAAAACGTCAGAAACTCCTCCGTCACCCGAGCACAGACCATATGCATCCCACTATCCTTGCCATTCGTATTACAGCAACCATCACGGAAAAATCCTGTCAGAGGATCGCGAGAACAAACGGCAAGCTCGCCGCCGAGAACATTACGGGCCATGGTTCATACTCTAGCGAACCTTTGCAAGAACGCAATCTCGTCCGACTCTTATTTCATGAGCTTCGCAGTGATGAGATATACACGCACTTCCCGTTTGTGATCGCCCTTTCGCCCCATCGTCATGTGGTCGTAGTGAACTTCAATTGATTCGATTTGATAGCCTAACATCTCTTTGCGCATCAGCTCTAAAAG
>JBDNAW010000034.1:0-6130 GCA_039768255.1 Akkermansiaceae bacterium
CGTCCTCATGGATGACCGCCTCCCGCTCGACCCTCTCATCATCGAGAGCACGAAAGAAGCGATCGAGAATGCCGAAGATCGTCGCAAAGTCGTCATCGGAGAAGTCACCGAAAAACTCTCTACGCGCGGAAAAACGAGCGCCTTTTGGAAAATCCTCTGCCGCTCCTTCCTCGCTTCAGCCAAGAAGCACGATGACGAAGCCGACTTCGTCTTCCACGGCACTTTTGGAAACCCCGATGTCGAGCCTGGCATCAAAACCATCGAAGACGCATGGACTTGGATTCCCTATGAGAATTGGCTCATCCACGCCACCCTCACCGGTGCGCAAATTCGACAGATCATCGCGGAAGCGAGTAGAGATCGATACTCTGATCGTGCACTCTATGGAGCCGATCCAGAAACCCTTGAGCCCAGCAAACACTACCGCATTCTTTTAAATTCTTACGACAGCCAATCCGGCGGCCGACGTCTCATGAAGCTACGCGAAATCATAGCCGAAAAAGAAAGCAACTCACGCCTCATCCCCATCAACACAAGAGAAGCCCTTATAGACTACTTCGCAGATCATCAGAAGATCAGCGCTCCGAAATAACACCAATTGCTGCGCTCACAAATAAATCATAAGAATTCATCAGTTTATCTAATCTCACAATAAAACCCGATTGGGTATTAAATTACGAATCTTCACATTTCTCGCCCCCCTACATTTTCAGCTCCACAAATCCATTTCTGTCTGACATATTTAAGAGAAGTCCGGCACCCATCCGGACTTGCTACACACAACAACCTCTCCCGTGAGTTCAGATTCCAAGAAACCACCAGTCGTCCCAAAACAATACCTCCTCGCCTTCATCCTCACCACCTGCTGCTTCTCGCTGTGGGGATTTGCGAATGATTTCACCAACCCGTTGGTGAAAGTCTATGAAAACGTCTTTATTTTTGGATCCTCAGAATCCACATGGCTCCAGTTTGCATTTTACACCGGATATTTCTGCATGGCTCTCCCAGCCGCCTTTTTTATCCGGAAATACTCCTACAAAGGTGCAATCATGGTCGGATTTTTCTTTTATGCACTCGGAGCTCTGATTGCTGTTCCTGCAAGTTTGATGGCCAGTTTTTGGGTCTTTTGTATCGGTTCCTATATTCTGACCTACGGGCTCGCGTTTCTTGAAACAGCTTGTAATCCCTACATCCTCTCAATGGGTGATCCCCGTACGGCGACACAGCGATTGAACCTCGCGCAAGCCTTTAACCCGATCGGCTCACTCTGCGGGATGTTCGTCGCCAGCCAGCTCCTCGCTCCAAACCTCCTGACCGAAAAATTTCGCACGGACCTTGGAGAAAAAAATGAAGCGGTCACCCAATATCTCCTCACTGATGCTTCGAACCTCCCTGAAGGTGCTACCACCCGTATTGAGGGTGAAGGCGATGGTCAGAAAACGATCGTCACCTTTGCAGATGAAAAAATGACCGAGGTCAATCTCTACCATGACGGCCTTCCTGATTTCGACACTCAAGTGGGAGCCCTCGACAGCGCCACCACCGATGCCCTCAAGGGCTTCCGTGAATTGGATGCCGAAGGATTCGCTAATTTCCAAGCGGAAGACCTTGCTTCAGTTCGCCTTCCTTACGTCATCGTCGCTGCCGTAGTCCTGGTTTTTCTCATCATTTTCTTCATCGCCAAGATGCCGACCCTTAAATCTGCGGACGACGCACCAGACGCACCATTCGGGGAAATTTGCGCACGCATTTTCTCGCGAGGTCATTTCACTGGCGGAGTCATCGCTCAAGGTTTCTATGTGGGTGCGCAAATCATGTGCTGGACCTTTATCGTTCACTACGGAATGGAAGAATGTGGCCTCACCTTGAGCCAAGCACAGACATGGAACATCGTCGCGATGATCATCTTCCTCTCGAGTCGCTGGATTTGCACCGCCCTTCTGCGCATCGTGAGTGCTGGAAAACTTCTCTTCATCTTCTCTCTCGGTGGAATCCTCTTCACTGTCGGAGCGATCTTCCTCAAGGGGGATCTCTTCACTGTAAACCTTCTTGGTAAAGAGCTAGCCGCAAACACCGGTCTCCTAAGCCTCGTGATGATCTCTGCTTGCATGTCTCTCATGTTCCCGACCATTTACGGCATCGCGCTGAATGGAATGAAATCAGAAGAAGCAAAGCTCGGTTCGGCTTTTCTCATCATGTCCATCGTCGGCGGAGCCGTTCTCACGAAATTACAAGGTGTCGTGAAAGACGCCGCGGATATTCGCGCCTCTTTCTGGCTTCCCGTAATCTGCTTTGCCGTTATCGCCGTCTACGGCTTCCTAACCTTCTCGAAGTTTGAGAAGGAGGACGCTTAAATTCAAATTTTTAAAAAGCCCGACCACCTCAAATCGTGGTCGGGTTTTTATTTTCCAACATCACAATTCTAAAACTCATGAAAACGATTTCCATTCTCGCCCTTATGGCGTCTCTCTCGCTCGCCGAGTCCAAATTCCCTGTCCCCGTCCCCGCTGAAAAGCATGCCGAGCTCGTAAAATCGAAGCTCGCTGAAGTCGAAAAAGTTATCGCTGATGGCCCATACAAGCCCAATGCCGAATCCCTTCAGAAAATCGGCATCCCCGAGTGGTATGCCGATGCGAAGCTTGGCATCTTCATCCACTGGGGTGGCTACTGCGTCCCCGCTTTCGGATCGGAGTGGTATCCTCGTAAAATGTATGATCCCAAGACCAAGGAGCATAAACACCACATTGAACAATACGGCCCACTCAGCGAGTTCGGCTACAAGGATTTCCTCCCCATGCTCAAGGCTGAGAACTTCGATCCCAAGGAATGGGCCCAGCTTTTCAAAGATTCTGGCGCAAAATACGTCATGCCCGTCGCCGAGCATCACGATGGCTACTCTCTTTATGACAACCCTTTCACCCGCTGGGACTCTACCGAACTCGGGCCGATGCGCGACATCATCGCTGAGCTCAAGCCCGCGCTCAAAGAGCAAAACTTGAAATTCTGCGTCTCCTCTCACCGTGCTTTCAACTGGGCTTACTTCTTCCGCATGAAAGGAGCCGATAACACAAATCCGGAGTTCTTTGACCTCTACTCAGGTGATGAAGAATACCTCTACGATACTACCAAAGAAAATGTCTTCTCTGGTCAGGGAGCGCACCGTCACACCTGGACCTCCTCACAGGCATTCCGCGATGACTGGCTCGCCCGTACCGCTGATCTCGTCGACCGCTATGAGCCGGATGTCATCTGGTTCGACTTCGGAATTGGTCGTGACAAGAATGGCACCACCGAGTCGAACGATCACTACGCTTTAAACCAAAAATTCGCCGCTTATTTCTACAACCAAGCCGCTAAGCGTGGCATGGAAAAAGAAGTCGCCATCAACTACAAGTGGAACGCTTATCAAGACGGTGAAGCGATGCTCGACATCGAGCGTGGAAAGCTCGCCGGCATTCGTCCACAGGTTTGGCAGACCGACACCTCCGTCTCCTACAACTCTTGGGGTTACGTCACCAATCACAAATACAAGCCCGTTAACGTCATTGTTGATGACCTTGTCGACATCATTTCCAAGAATGGCGTTCTCCTTCTCAATATCGGACCAAAGGCAGACGGAACAATTCCTGAGAAAGAAAAAGACATCCTCCTCACCCTCGGTAGCTGGCTCAAAGCACACGGCGAAGGCATCTACGGTTCCCGCCCTTGGAAAACTTTCGGTGAAGGAAAAACCACCAATGCCGAAGGCGCTCACCAAGAGCACAAGCAGAAAGGCTACAACACCGAGGACATCCGCTTCACGACCAAAGATGGCAAGCTCTACGCTTGGCTCATGGAATACCCCGGCACAAAGACCACCATTAAGTCACTGGCCAAAGGCAACAAACACGAATCTCGTCCTATCAAAAGCGTTAGCCTCATCGGAGGAAAAACGCTCACCTTCAAGCAGACCGAAGCCGGTTTAGAAGTCGAGCTCCCCAAAAAAGCACCTGCTGAATTTGTCAACGGACTCAAAATCCAATTCTAATACCAAAGAAAAAAAGATTCTGGTATCAGACGCGGTCTTTTCCCTTCCATCCCCATTCGAGAACCTTCAAACTCTTCGCAATATGAAACTAAGAAATCATCCCCGTTCCAAACGGGCCTTCACTCTCGTTGAACTCCTCGTTGTGATCGCCATCATTGCCACACTCGCCTCCATCGCCGTGATGGGAATTGGCAGAGCCAAGAAAGGCGCAAATGCAGCAAAGCTCGCGAATCAAATGAAGGACATCTACAACGGTCTTACGCAGTTGGGCGAAGAAGGGGTCGATACCGGAAATCACAATCCAGGAACCTTCCCTCCGCACTCGGGGATTCTTGACGATGATCAGGCGACTAGCTTCATCTGGTGGGACCTCGTTGCCGAGCAGATGAATATCGCAGAGCGTGAAGGTGGTGACTTCGAGTGGACTGAGCCTTACAGTGAAACCATTTTCCAAAACCCCCTCTCCGAGCACAAGCTTGGTGGAAATCGTACGGAATATCTTTCTCTCTATGGGCGCACTACTGACACCCAAGGTTCCTTCGCTATTAATGGTGAGCTTTGTGGAGAGGCCGATCCTGATGGCGATTCTGATCAAGTCTTCGTCGTCCGCCAGTCGAAGCTCGAAGACGCCGCTAACACCATCTACTTTGCGGAGTCCGATGATGCCAATACCGGTGAAGGCTACTACTTCAATGCTCTAAGTGACGCGCCCCAAGGCAATTATAAAGATCAGTTCTACTGCTGTATGTGCTCTGGAGAAATCCGCACGATTAAGAACGTCCTCATTAAAGAGCCCTCCAAATTTGAGTTCCTCACTTCGGTCGACGGCAAAAACTACAACAATCAGCCGTAAGCAGGTCTTCTAGACAAACAAATTCACCAAAGGGGCGGCATTGAGATGCCGCCCCTTTTTTGCTGAAAAACCGTCCAAAAACAGACGCCTCTCAGCTCCCCACGCTTGATCGATTGAGATTTTCCCGCTACTGCACCGCCATGCCTCATACGATTACAGTCCTTTCCGGCGATGGGATCGGCCCCGAAGTCATGGTCGAAGCCCTCAAGGTTCTCGATGCCGTCTCAGAGAAATTCTCTTTTGAAGTCTCCCGCTCCGAGCACCTCGTCGGCGGTGCCGCTCTCGATGCGACAAACAATGAGACTCCACTCCCTCAAGACACCATCGCAGCCAGTGAAAAAGCAGACGCGATTCTCTTCGGCTCCGTTGGAGGACCAAAGTGGGAGAATTTACCTCCTGATATCCAGCCTGAGCGCGGCGCACTTCTTCCTCTGCGGAAGCACTTCGGCCTTTTCGCAAACCTTCGCCCTGGATCCTGCCTCCCCGCTCTTACTCACGCTTCTCCTGTGAAAGGCGAGCTCATCCCGGACGGCTTTGACGTCCTCTGTGTCCGCGAACTTACCGGTGGAATTTACTTTGGCCAGCCTAAGTCGATCACTGAGCTTCCAGATGGTGACATCGAAGCAATCGACACCATGGTTTACCGTAAGAGCGAGATCGAGCGCATCGCCCGCGTCGCTTTCACCGCAGCAATGGGTCGCGACAAGCGTCTGCTTTCTGTTGATAAGGCAAACGTCCTCCAAAACTCTGTCCTCTGGCGCGAAACCGTAATCGAAGTCTCTAAGGACTTCCCGGAAGTCGAGCTTGAGCACATGTATGTCGATAACGCCGCGATGCAGCTCGTAAAGCGCCCAGCTTCCTTCGATACCCTTGTCACTGGAAACCTCTTCGGCGATATCCTCTCCGATGAGATGGCTATGATCTCCGGCTCCCTCGGAATGCTCCCAAGCGCCAGCCTTGGCAACATCAAAGATAACGGCCTCTACTTCGGAATGTATGAGCCTTCTGGTGGCTCCGCTCCTGACATCGCGGGACAAGGGATCGCAAACCCCATCGCTCAGATCCTTTCCGTCTCGATGATGCTTCGCTACTCCCTCGGAGAAACGGCCGCTGCAGATGCCATCGATTCCGCCGTGGAGAAAGTCATTGCCTCCGGCCTCCGCACTGGCGATATCTTCACCGGAGCAGAAGGCGAGACAAAGGCGAACACTTCCGAAATGGGAGCTGCCGTCATCGCGAATCTTTAGAAA
>JBDNAW010000035.1:0-4930 GCA_039768255.1 Akkermansiaceae bacterium
AGCAACGGCGCTCGAACTGCGTTCTCATCCTGACTTCGCCTTCGGCGCGATGAGCACTTTCCTTAAGAAAGTGGTCGGGGAGACAGGATTCGAACCTGCGACATCTGGTTCCCAAAACCAGCGCTCTACCAAGCTGAGCTACTCCCCGCCTGACCTATAAGGTCGGCGGGACGCTGGGGGATATCTGGAATTTTGGCAAGACAGAATTCGTTGCTTTTTGAAGAAATTTTCTAGAGCGGAATCGGTCTTTTGATTTATCGTGAATTCTTGTTAGGTCTTTAGGCATGCCCCATTCCCCCGAGCAGTATCAAATCGATGGTGTTCGCGCTCGTGCTCCGCAGCGTGTTCCTTTCCCGTGGTTGACTCTCTTGTTCTTCCTAACATCGGTGGTATTGGGCCTCTTGATCCTTTCGCCTTACCCTGAAAAGATGCGGCGGAAGCTGGGGATTTCACAAGCAAAGGTGGCTCAGAGCGTGCCCACTCCAGCTCCGGAACCGAAGGTTGTCATTCAGGAGAAGGTGGTGGAAAGAGAGGTGCGAGTCATGCCGCCATACTTTGAGGTGCCGGCTCACGCCGATATTGCACGCACGGCGAAGGAATTTACCTATCGTTCAGAATTGAATCAGACTGCCGGAAATCTGGCTTCGGTAGAGCGAGAGGACGATGGTTCTTATGCGGCCGAGTTTTCGCTCAAGATGAAGCTTCCCAAGGCTGCGCAATCCGTGGAAGAGCTCCAAGTGGTCAATCCTCAGCTCGCACAGATCCTCCCTGGGCTTCCAAGATTGGTCGCAAATTCAAAGGTTTCTCCGTTCCATAAGTCGCTTTATGAGAATAAGGCGAAGCGGATGCAATCGCGCGTCAGCAAGTTGGGTGAGCTGTTGACGAAGCATAATTACTACGATTGCCAGACGATGTTGGCGATGGAGCATCCGGTTTCTAAGCGGAAGGTCTTCCTCATTCAGGGAGATATGGATGTGGTGTCCGATGGCTCAGATGGAGATCGCCTCCCCGTGATGCCAGAAGAGATCACGCGTTCGACACACTATCAGGCGACCACAAGTTACGGTTGGAATAAGATGGGGACGACTCAAAACCCGATGATCCCCGGGCTGAAATTCCGGATTGAAAATGCCAATCGCGAGATCGGGCAAGCGGCGACGACCGCAGCGCGGAAGACATGGTTGGAAAATCGCATTCAGGAACTGGAGGCCAAGGTGGATGACTTGCAGCATCGTTCTTATCTCATTGCTGAGTATGATCCTTTCATCGTGATTCCGGTGCATATGCTTCTCGACCGAGTCGATGCTTACTGCCCAAATAAGGGCGATTATTGCTGCGTGATTTATCAAGATAAGATTTATCCCGCGATTGTGGGAGATGGCGGACCGACCTTTAAAATCGGAGAGGGAAGTTTGCGTCTTGCGAAGGAGATCAATGTCGCGGCGAGTCCTTATCGCCGTCCGGTTTCTGATGTCTCGGTGACTTATTTGGTATTTCCGCGCTCCGCGAAGGAGCCTTTTGGGCCGCCGGATTACGCCGATTGGCGCTCTTGTTGTGCTCAGCTACTAGAAGAGGTTGGAGGCCTCGGGGCTGGTTACGAACTCCACGAGTGGGAGGATAAATTGCCCAAGTAGCCTACCGTTTTGGCGTAGGAGGGATTTCGAGATGGTGTTTTTTCATGATCTCGATGAGGGCCTTTTCGGAGGTCTCAATAGGGCGGAAGTTTCCGGGGCGGTAGCCGCGGGTGATTCTTAAGGGAGTCCAGCCGGACTTGTTTTTCTGGTTCCAGACTTGCGGGTCGGCGCCAAGTGAATCGAGGAGCTGCATCATTTCGGGGCGGCTTTTGTAAGCAGCAGCGTGCATCACGGATTCTTTGCGACTGTCGATCTCGTTGATGTCCGCCCCTTGTTCGATGAGAAATTTGACGGTCTCGAGAGATGAGGGAAGATCGGAGGCTTCCTCACCAGGGGCGACCACGCCCATTCCTGAGGCGGCAATCAATGGGGTGGTTCCGATATGATTGGTGAGCTTGGGGTCGGCTCCAAGTTCGAGGAGCAGTTTGAGGTAGGGAAGGTCGGCGGTTTCGGCGGCGAGGAGAAAGGGGGTGGCTCCTTTACGATCGACACGGGAGACGCCACTACGGCCTTTTTTGAGGCGGAGGTTGGGATCGGCTCCGTGGTTGATGAGGGCGCGGACGAAGTCGAGATCGCTCATTTTCCCTGAGCCTTCGGGAGGAGCGAGACCGTCATCGCCATCGCCTCGGACGGGTTTGCGAACCCAGGTGAGGATATGAAGCGGGGCGAAGCCGGAGCGGAGGTCGTTGGGGTCAGCCCCGGCTTTAAGAAGTTCGTTCGCGAGTTCGAAATGGCCGTTCTCGACGGCTAGGACGAGAGCGGAGGTGTCATCGCGCATCCTTTTTCCACCTCCGCGCTTCGGAGAGAATGTGGCATTGATCTCAACTCCGCGGCTGAGGAGAAGTTTGGTCACCGGAATGTGTCCTTGGCGCGCGGCGAAGAGGAGTGGGGTAAAGCCGGAGTTGAGTGGCTTTTTGAACTCTGCATGGTGATCGAGGAGGAGCCGTGCGGCATCGGTGTGGCCCGCATCGACAGCCCACATCAGTGGCGTTTGGCCGTTGTGCTCACGAGCGTTCACGCTCGCTCCGGCTTTGAGGAGGAGGGTGAGACAATCGACTTTCCCCACTCGTGCAGAAGTGTGTAGGGGGCTTTCTTTTCCGGGAAGTGGGAGATTGGGGTCCGCTCCGGCGGCTAGCATGAGCTGGATCATTTCAGCATTGCCGTTTTGGCAAGCGAGCGACAGCGGGGTGACTCCGTAGCGGTTGGCTTCGGTGGACTTTACTCCACCTTCGATGAGGGTTTTGGCTTTGGCTAAGTCGTTCTCATATGCGGCTTCGATGAGGGGCGAAGCGGTGGCACTTGAGATGAGGAGTGCAAAAAAGAGCGCCCTCATTTTCTAAATGCCGAGCTCTTGGATGGTGCCGCTGGAGTCGCCGAATTTCTCAAGCTTCACGCCTGCTTTATCGAGGAGTGAGAGGTGGAGGTTGGCGAGAGGAGTTGGCTGATCGAACTCGATGTGGCGTCCGCCTTTCATGCCACCTGCCGCTCCTCCGGCGACGATGACGGGGAGCTTCTGGTGATCGTGGACATTTGGATTTCCCATGCCGCTCCCGTAGAGGAAAAGAGAGTGATCGAGGAGGCTTCCGGCGCCGTCATTGGTGGCTTTCATTTTCTCGAGGAATTCGGCGAAGAGGGAGACGTGGAAGGCGTTGATTTTCGACATGCGCTCGATCTTGGCAGGATCATTTCCGTGGTGAGAAAGCGGATGGTGTGGATCGGTGATGCCGGTCTCGGGGTAAACGCGGTTACTCGTTTCGCGAGCAAGCTGGAAGGTGGTGATGCGGGTGATGTCTCCTTGGAAGGCGAGCATTTGAAGCTCGAACATCAAGCGCGCGTGATCTTGATAGGAAGCGGGAACGCCTTCAGGGCGGTCGGCATCGGGAAGTGCTCCATCGCGGGTGGCGGCTTCGGCCTTTTGAATACGGGTTTCGACTTCGCGCACGGATGTGAGGTAGTCGTCGATGCGGCTTTGATCGGCTTTTCCAAGGTCGCGCTTGAGGCGGTTGAGGTCATCACCGACGAAGTCGAGGAGGCTCGCTTTTTGCGCGAGGGTGCGACGACGTTGCGCAGCATTTCCACCTTCGCCAAAGAGGCTTTCGAAAATGAGGCGCGGGTGCGCTTCTGCCGGAAGTGGGGTGGTGGGTGAAGACCAAGAAAGGTTGTTTTGATAGACGCAGGCGTAGCCATTGTCGCACTGGCCAACGGTCTGCATGAGATCCATTGACATCTCGAGGGAGGCTAGCTGGGTTTCTTTCCCTAAATGCTGCGCGGCGATTTGATCGACGGTGGTGCCGAGGAAGTAATCTGCGCTTTCGGTCTGCTTGGCTTGTGCGGCGCTGAGGAAGGCGGAGTTTGAAGTCGCGTGCGTGCCGGGATAGGCTGGCTGGAGCTCCATGTTCGAGAGAATGGAGACGTCGCTTTTGACGGATTCGAGAGATTTTAGAATGGGGGAAAGCTCGGTGAGTTTCGGGCCCGATTGAGGAGTCCAGCGGGTGACATCGCAACCCATGGGGATGAACACGAAGCCGAGTCGCTTTACGGGAGCAGCGGCGGTAAAGCGGGCCGCGGTAGCGGCAGGGGCCATGGCATCGAGAAACGGAAGCGCGAGGGTTGAACCGAATCCGCGCAGAACGGCGCGACGATTGAGAGATTTCTTCGTGAGATACATGGCGGGTTAAGGAGTGTTACGATGTGTGAAGGGCAAACTTTTCGTGACACCGAGAATGAGGTCCTGAAGGCGGTAGTTTTTGGCTGCGGAATCTTTGACGATGTTGCGGATGTGCGATGCGTCATGGGAAGTGACACCTCGGCCGAGCGCGTATGTTAGGATTTTTTCGGTCACGGTCCGAGCGAAAAGCTCAGGTCGTTTTAGGAGTTCTTTTTCGAGGGCATCGACTCCGGTGAATGTTTCGCCGCTCGGAAGTCCGCCGAGAGCGTCGACACCATGGCTTCGCCAGCGGCCGAGAGCGTCGTATTCTTCGAGGCTGAAACCGACGGGGTCCATCAGGCGATGGCAGACGGCGCAGGATTTTTTCTGACTGTGCGCGGCGATTTTTTCACGGATCGGAAGATCATCGTCGATGACGACATCATCGAGCGAGGGAATCTCAGGTGGAGGTGGCGGGGCGGGTGTGCCGAGGATGTTTTCGAGAACCCAGTTTCCGCGAATACTGGGAGAGGTGCGATTCGGATAAGAGGTGACGGTGAGAATGCTGCCGTGTCTTAAAATCCCGCCACGGTGGTGCTCTGGATCGAGGGTGACTTTGCGCAAGCGCGTGCCTGAGATGTGCGGAATA
>JBDNAW010000036.1:0-36786 GCA_039768255.1 Akkermansiaceae bacterium
CCCCTTCATAAAAGAAGTTCTCAACACTGGGGACCGTTGACTCTAAAGCTGACGCCCACAAACACTCGCCACGAAGATGCTCTATTTTAAGCGAAAACTTAATGGAAACCATCGAACGATCCAGAGGGAGTAAGATGCGCTAGTGACGACTTTATTGATGACGCTCAAAAAGTGTTTTAGCCCCGTGTCGCTCGAGAAGGTTAATCGCTTCCTGAGCCTCCTTTCTTCTGTGAATCACTAAATCTAGAGGGGTTTCGGTCCCGAAAACCTCATTAGGATCCGCTCCCTTATCTAGAAGATATTTGAGGGAATCCAGCTGACCTGCAGAAGCAGCATCAACAATCGCGGGATAACCATATTGGTTTGCATCCTTAAAAAATGGACTCTTCAGCGGATCGGCCCCAAGTGCTTCTAAGCGCTCCATTTCTCCTACATCTCCGCGACTAGCAGCATCGTTAAATTCAAACTGAATCCCCTCACTTTTAGAATAGCGATGAAAATTCCAACCAATGGTCACGCCGATCATGAGACTGCCTGTAGCCACTAATAATAATTGCTTCATCTACATGTTATTACGTCTCGGCAAGAAGCTTTCAACGCCACAAAAATGGGAATTTCATATGCTCTGAGCCTCACTGGCTCGTCCCCCCTCTTTTCTCCCTTTCCCTCTTTAAAAGAAACCTAGATGCGTAGCGGTGGATGCTCCAAAAACTCAGTTTACCTTTTTAAGTCACTCACTTCTTCAGCTTCCACTTCGACTGATGCTTGTTTGCATCCAACTCAGTCTGCTGTCCCTCATCACCCTGTTCTTTCATCCAGTCGTCGAGCTTCTCACGAAGAGTTAAAATGATCTCAACATTCTCTTTCTCTCCAGCGATATTGTTCAGCTCCGACGGATCATTTACGATATTGTAAAGCTCGATCGCGGGACGGTTTTTGTAGCGATTGACGAGATAAGCCGCGCGTTGATCACCCTTAGCCGCTCTTTTTTCCCACGATTGGAAGCTTGGGCTCTTCATCGCGATATTTCGAAACTCCACCTCGGGGGTGAGGTTCACGATCAGCTTATGTGTTTTGGAACGAACCGAACGAATTCCGTAATGATCCGAGCCGTTGAGGATTCCTTTGGTCGTCATGAGACCATAGACATGTTGCTTGTGATCATCGGCCTTGCCCTCAAGAACTGGGAGGAAACTTTTCCCATCAAGCCCTTTTGGAACCACCCCATTAGCCGCTTCGATAAAGGTCGGGCAAAGATCGACGAACTCCACCATCGCAGCCGTCTTTTTTCCCTTTGGAACTCTTCCCGGCCAGGAGGCAATCATTCCACTTTGAAGCCCAGCATCGTAACAAGTCCACTTCGCAAACGGGAACTGATTTCCCTGTTCCGAGGTCACAATGACGAGCGTGTTCTCAGCTAGGCCATGCTTCTTGAGAAGAGCTAGAATTTCACCTACCTGTGAATCATAGTAAGTGATTTCTGCAAGATACTTCGAAAAAGACTCCCGCGTTTCCGGGGTATCGAGCAGATAAGGCGGAAGCTTCACCTGATCAGCTGGATATCGTGAAGCATCACCCTTATCCCACGGGGCATGTGGTTCGTTGGAGCAAGCAAGAAGGCAGAATGGGGTCCCATTTTCCTTCGACTCCACCATCAGCTTCTCGACCACTTTCATGTCAGGATTTTTTCGGCCCGAATATTCAAAATCGAAAACCGACTTTGGAGCGACATGATTCTTTCCGCTCAGAGCGACGCGATAACCCAACGGCTTGAGATAATGCGAGAGACTCTTCGTCCCTTTCTTAGCAAAAGTATGATTCGGATAAGCGCCGCTCTTCACCGGATAGAGGCCGGTGTAAATATTATGCCGTGTAGGCGAGCACATCGGCGCAGTTTGAAAGCACCGCTGGAACAAGAGCCCCTCCGTTGCTAGCTGATCAATATTCGGCGTATGGGCCTGACCACCGTAACAGCCCAGCTCGTGGAAGGTGCAATCGTCAGCCATAATGTAGACGATGTTTGGTCGCTCGCTCGCTGAGAGAGGCAAGAGACTCATGAACAATGATAGTCCGGCAATAAGGTTCTTGGGGGAATCAAACATGAAGTTTAGTGGGTCAGCTTTATAAAACTCAAAAACTACTGACAATCTTGCAAGAAGCTCCTTCCTTTCTCCGTGATGAATCCCACATCAGCTGATAGGTTCTGTGTGTGGAACCACAAATCGACAGCTTCCTCCTCTACCTCGCGACTGAGCGGGGGCTGTCATCAGCATATCAACTCTCAGTGCGGCAGACGCTCGATAAATTCCCCCCGTGGGCGGAAACAAAATGCCTCTCTCAGTGGCGCGATGTCGGCACGAACGAGCTTGCCGCATTCCTCAAGCACCTTCGGAAAAGTGGCCTCGATGCCTCGTCCCTTCGTATCGCACAGGTTCACCTCAAAGTATTTTTCCGCTTCCTTGTGAAGCGTAACCTCCTCGAAATCGATCCCGCTGAGCCGCTCCTCGCTCCCAAAGCTGCTGCCAAGCTCCCCGAGACTCTCAACGCTGAAACGGTCGCAAAACTTCTCACTGCCATCAACACCGAGAAGCCTCTCGGTAAAAGGGATCTCGCTATTCTTGAGCTCTTCTACGCCTCCGGGCTCCGGCTTTCGGAAATCTGCAATTCCCGACTGGAGAACCTGGACCTCGACGATCATTTCCTGCGTGTCACAGGTAAGGGGAACAAGACCCGTCTCGTCCCCGTCGGTGGTCGTGCCCTCGATGCTCTCCAAAAGTATCTCACCTCCGAACGGCCAGAGCTCGTCAGTAAAAAAACCTCTTCCCACATCTTTCTCTCAGTCCGTGGAGGCCCCCTTTCGCCCGACCGCGTTCGCCAGATTGTCAAAGAACGCGCCAAGAACTGCGGCATTGATCAAAACATCTACCCGCATCTTCTCCGCCATTCTTTCGCCACACACCTTTTAGAAAATGGTGCCGACCTACGCGTCATTCAGGAACTCCTCGGCCATGCCGATATTTCCACGACACAAATTTACACCCATGTCGATCAGAAGAGACTCAAAGCGGTTCACAAACAATTTCATCCTCGTGGTTAAGAATCCTCACCTACCCACTGCGCCCGCTGACCTCACGCCCGCACACACAAAATCGCATCGAGAAGAATGTGGAGTCGCTTTTTACCAAGCTTGTCTGGAGTTTGCACAGTCACTCTGGCTTCAAGGGAAACCCGCGCAGGCCATTCTTCAGCTGAATAAATCTGTCTTTACCGAGGAGCCCTTTCCCTACGAAGCCTTAAAATGGTTCATTGAACATCGAGAAGGCCACTTCGTTGGAAATCCCGTGCGCCATTTTCAACACCTCGCCACCCGCATGGCTGGGCCGCGCTCGGAACAACGAACTTGGCAAGCATGGGCTTGCTTCTATCTCTCAAAGGCCATTCTTCCCGAAGAGGAATTCCCAGTAGACTTCAATCAGATTAAAAATGAAGGCATCGTTGTTCCACCATTCGCCGAGGTTCTCGATTCTTTACCAAATTCCGAGAGATCAGTCTTCCAAATCCTTGCCATTTCTAAACCCTCCCCTTAAACAATTCTCAAGCAGCACCCATAGCTCAACTGGATAGAGCAACGCACTTCTAATGCGTAGGTTGCAGGTTCGAGTCCTGCTGGGTGTGCCACTTATTTTTTAAATCCATGTTTATCGTCTTCGAAGGGATCGACGGCACTGGGAAATCCACCCAGGTGAATCTCCTCGCAGATGCGCTCCGCGCGGAAGGGCACGAAGTCATCACTTCTAAGGAGCCAACCGATGGCCCACATGGAACGCGTTTGCGAAATTCCGCCGAGAGCGGCCGCCTCTCGGCGCAGGAAGAGCTCGACCTGTTTCATCTCGACCGCCGCGAGCATGTCGAATCTCTCATCAAACCCGCGCTTGAGCGAGGCGCTGTCGTCATTCTCGATCGCTACTACTTTTCTAGCATGGCCTACCAAGGCGTCCGCGGATTTGATCCACAGAAAATTCGCACATTCAATGAAGGTTTCGCCCCCGTGCCGGATCACGTCCTCATTTTAGAAGTGCCTATCGATGTCGCATTAGAAAGAATCGGCGTCCGCGATGGCGAGGCGAATGAATTCGAGCAACGCGCCTCACTGGAAAAATGCCACACCATTTTCTCCAGCCTCACTGATCCGTTCGTCCAACGGATCGATGCCACCGCCTCTCCCGAGGAAGTTCATCAGAAAGTCCTCAGCTGTATCTCTTGAATCAGGGCACAAAAAAACGCCACCCCGAAGAGTGACGCTTTGAAAATCATGGAAAAATTCCTATCTGCGACGACGTGCAATAAACGCTAGCCCAAGCAAGCCGAGAAGAGCTGAAGAAGGCTCAGGAACAGCTGCAGATGAAATCACCACGGAGCCGAATGGAGCAAGATCAGTCGACCAGACATTCTCACCAGTCATCTGGAAGCCATACTGAATATGACGGCCAGCACCTGGGTCAGTTGTTATGGATGCAGAAAATGCACCTGAAGCTGAAACCGGCACGAAGGTATCGAACGAACTCGAGTAATCAGGAGCAAAATCACGGATGAACACTTGGAACGTATGCGCCCCAGTCAAGCTGTATGAATCGATTGTTCCCGTAAAATCAACAGTTTGTCCTGCCAAAGAGTTGTCATTCACTTCGATGTAGAGGTTCGCCTGCATATTTTTATTTCCAGGCGCACCAGAACCGCCATTGTCATTTGGATTACCCGGATCTTCACCAGGTCGCCCCCCCTTATACCAGTACTCGTTTGGATCAGCGACCGAGTTCGGGGTGAACGTGATCGCCTCGGCAGCATCATCGAAGCTGACATTCAGATCGCTAACTCCCCAGGTCTGGCCAAATTGAAATGCTCCGCCATCAGCAGGAAGATTCGAGACGTTCATATATCCAAGCCATGAAGCACTGGAATCTCCAACGCTGACACTGGCTGCCTGTGCACTGGTCGCAACACTCATCGCTGCTGCGAACATAATTATATTTTCTTTCATTGTTCATATTAGTGTTCCCCATTCAGCATAAGTGCTTTATGGGTGATGCATAAAATTGCATCACCCATTAATCTAGACCGTTCACAATACTCAGCAAGCATAAAGTTGCATGTAATTGCATTCAATTAAGCCGGCGACATTCAAATGAGGTATCGAGATTCGTAATTTTAGACCGCTTTAGGACCAATGAGTTTGCTTTTGGTAGGTTTGGACTTAAACGACAGAGCCGGTCTCTTAAGAAAATTAAAGGCTCAAAAATTGAGTGGAGAAGTCGCTTGATTCTCACCGACCAGCCTCTCTTCTTTTTCGCTTTCCATCCACAATCAGTCTGACAACTTTTTCACCATGCTTCAGACAGGAATTCTCAATCCACAGATCAACGATCTCCTTTCCCGAATCCGCCACACTAATACCCTCGTCATCTCCGACTGGGCCTTTCCTTATTGGAAAGAGATCGAAGTAGTCGATATCACCCTGACCCGAGGAGTTCCCCTCATCACGGATCTCCTCACTCTCCTTGCCCCAAATTTTAAAGTCGGACACATCTGGCAAGCTGAGCAATTTCTCGACACCAACCCGCAAGAGACCATCGATCTCTACGAATCAAGATTTGACCTCTTTCGTAAGACCCATTCGCCACTCGAAGTCACTCGCCTCGATCACGATGAATTCAAAAAGAAAGTTCCGAACGCGATCGGGCTCATCCGCACCGGGGACCCCACCGCATACGGGAATCTGATCCTCGAGTCTGTTTAAGAGCTGATCCTACTTCTTGAAATCGATATAAGTGATCCCTTTGACTCGGCGGTTTTCATGAAAACTGCTCACCATCATCGTTTTGACGGTGTAAACATCGTTCACCTTCATAAGCTTGCTGATCTCGAATTGTTTGAGCGCGACTGCGGCCGGCCGTGGCCCGTATCCAATCACGCGAATGAGCGCACGATGACGCTTAGAAACCCAAACACTCACTTCTCGGTAGCTGCCTGATTTTTCAGGATTCACCATGTGAATTCGCCAGCAATCTTGACGGTTAATCTTCTCCTCACCTGCGATCTCAGGATCTGGCCAGTAGAGAAACTTTAATGCGAGGTCTTCATAGCTGACATCAGTATTCGCGATGGCTTGGCTGATTTTTTTAGCCGGAAAGGGTCTCGTTTGCCCATCTACGAGTTCGAAAAGAGCGTGCTTATCTTGTTCGAGGCGAAGGTGAAAACGCTCTGTTCCATCATTGAGAGCGAACTGAATATTTTTGCCGCGCAGGAAAAGCGAAAGCGGTGTTTTCGCCCCTCCTTTACGAAGGACTCCATGAAGCGTTTGCTCTTTTTGGAGAGCGGTGACTTGACGGACCGATTGCATAATTTGCTCAGCGGTCTGTGCCGATGCAGGTGAGACACCTAAGGTTAAAATAAGGAGGGAAATCAGGTGTTTCATGCTGGAAATTGAACAGTTCATTTTTTGAGACGGCAAGCGGTTTTCGAATATTCAAATGAGAAGGGTAGAAGTGTGAACAAGTTGTGAAAAACCAAGAGTTTTTTAGCATTTTTTTGCATATTTTACACTTGGAGCTTGCGCGTTCCTCACTGGCTCCATTCCATCGCGGAGTATCGCCGAACGCGATTATAATTTTACGATTTTCCCATGAGCCTTCGCAGCCAGCTGACTGATCTCCTCAACGATATTCTCCCCTCAAATCCCCGTGAATCGATCAAGGGAACTGAGTTAATTCGCCTTGTGCGAATGAAACTTGATGGAGGATATTCTGACGCTTCTTTGCGTTATCATTTTTCAATTATGTCTTGTGATCCAAATTCACCGATTGCAAAGGTTGAGAAAGGTCAGGGATATTATAAGCGCGGTGCTCAAATGCCTGCGCTTTCTGGGGCTCAAGAAATTGTAGCGATGCAGCAGGGTCGGCTGGATGATCTCAATGATACCTCAACGACAAACCAGGCAATGCTACGCGTGCAGAAGTTTCGAGCCATCGTGCACAAGTATGCCGAGTCTCGTGGACAGTTTACATTTGAGTTCCGTGAGTCTCTCGGGCAATCCGCTTCAGTAGGAAATCTATGGAAATTTCCGGAGATGGTCTTCATTGATTGGGAGCACGGTGAACTTACTGACGATGGCCTTGCGCTCGACCCAGCCCACCTCGCGCTGAAACAGACTCTTGGACTCCCCCCTTATAATTTAGCTGCAGTCCGGATGCGTATTGAGGCAAATTACGATCGCTTCCGTGAAGATTTATTTCAGACTAAGAGTGCGGGACTCTGGGCAAACTCGAGCGAGCTTTTCTACGCATCCCCCATCGAGGATGAGTCGCTTGCAGATCAAATCCGGGAGCTTTCAAGTCAGTTCGGAATAGGTGTCACAAGCTTTGGCCTTTCCGCTGAGAATCTCGATGATCTTCCCCACCCTTCCCAAATCGCAAATGCGATGCCTCGTGAGACTGAAGCGCTGATGAGCCGTTTAAATGTGGAGCGGATCTCTCCTTCAGATAAGAAAACTCACTGCGGATGGGAGACTCTTGATAACCTTCGAAATGATCACACTGAGATGAATCAGTTCCTCGCTTGGCTTGGCGGGGCGCTCGAAAGCGGGATCGTGCGGGATTTTAAGGACGAAGCATAGGCTTTCTCTACGGAGTGATCACTCCTCCAAAATCCGATCTAGCACGAAGGTGTTTTCGGTATCTTCTTCACCGGCGATTTTTATCTGGAAGCGGCGAGTCTCTTCAGGGACTGGGGGGCGGCTGGTGATCATTGAGGTTCCGATAAAGAACAAAGGCTCCGGAAAGAGCCACTCCTGTAGTCGTTCATCACTACGCGGGATCAAGCTGGGAGGGAGTTGCTCATGACTATTCTACGGGGATGTCTTCGGGAATTTCCAAGTCATCTGGGATACCCGGATCCTCAATCGTTTGAGGCGCGGCATCAGCGGCTAGCTTGAACCAGATCGCAAGACCACTGAATGCAATAAGAACGATGAGAGCGAACCAGATGAAGGTTTTTTTGAGAGCGTTAGACACAGTTTAGATTGAGGGTTTTTTGAACTACGGTAAACGCAGAATACACAAAAGTCTGAAGGCTGGCAGCTAGCGTAACTGCTGATCTTTCACTTCTAGAAGTGATTCTGGATTGCGCTTCTCCATTCCGCTCACGAAGAGCCCGAAGTCGCCTTTCACCAGATTCGAGAGACGTTTAAATATCAATTTTTTTATTCGATCAATGTGTGGATTTGTAGAAGCCCGGGTAAGTAAGGTTCTAGAAAGCCACGGGCTGGCTAGAGCGAGTAATGGAAATTTACGATGACCCAAAGAGGCTAATTCGTCGAAATTTTCATTCGATAAAAACGTCGCGCGTCTGCGCTTGCAGGGATCGCGGCAAAGATGCGAATGCGATTGGACCCTACGTTTTGAGAAGTTGAGCTGGTAGGGGTAAGACTGAGCCAAGGACCATTATCAAGACTGGTGGTGGTCTCAATCGTGTAGGTGATTCCGCGAGGCTCGAGAGCGCGGTAATAAACAAAGCGGGGGACACCATCAATCGTAGTAAGGAAGGGCGCGGCATTGTCACTGACAAGAGGCTGCGCGCCGAAGGCGTATTCGAGAAGCATCGGCATTCCATCTTGATCAGGATCAGCGAGGGCAGAAAATTCGTCACTTGCTGCAGCAGTCCATTCCCAGAAATCAGGGAGACCATCGGAGTCAGCATCACGATCTGGATATTGGGCGAGAAAAAGTTGCTCGGCAAACTCAGGGCGATCAATAAAGGGATTACGATTCCCCTGCCAATCGTCATAGACTTCTTGGTTCCGCTGGCGATTGCGATCATTCACGGGATCGAGACGATGCCATTCGAGAAGAGTTGCTAGCTTCCCAAAGCGGGAGGCATTTCGATCCGGAGAATCACTGAGGGTGAGATCGTTCGTTTGTGAATCCGATCCATCATAGCGAACGTGCATGTAAAAACACGCTCGTGCGACATCACCTTTTTCATCATCGCGGGGTTCCCAGGAATCGTCGTCCTTTGAGCAACCGGGCGCGGAAAATTGAAGTGGGATCGACTGCCTGGTGTCATCAAAGAAGAGACTTCCCCGCTCTGCATTGACTTGGACATCTGAGGGACGAAGGTTAAAAATATCGGAGTTATCCGCACCTCCATCATTAAAGATTCCATAGCTCCTAGGCCAGAGGTGCTCACGGTTCCAATCACCACTCGAACCTCCGTTTTCGTTCTGACTTCGAGTTCCAGGTGAGTAAATCAGCTCCACATGGTTTGCAACGGTGAGCGAACGGTCAACTGCCTGAAACGGGGGCCAGCTGTATGCGATCACTGTATGGCCATCGATAATATGATGAAGCGCGCTCTCAAGATCGGTGCCAGTCAATCCCTCCGCCGTAGCGTAGTAATTTGATGGTGGATCATAAGGACCAGCAGCTAGGACAGAGATCCCAGCAAGCCAGATGGGAGCGAGCTTGAGCACTAGGAAAGACTCTCTCATGCTTATAAATCTGCAAGATTAAAGCCAACGGACCACGGGACGCGATGACCGGTAGCCGGAATCACTTCGAGGGTGGCTTTGGGGATAAGCGGGACAACTTCGCGTGCGAGACTTAAAAATTTTTCATCTTCTTCTCCGACGATCCACCGAACGGGGCATTCGATACGGCTCAAATAAGGACGCAGATCTTCTTGCGCTCCGAGTGACCAACAACGAAAGCTGCGGGAAACTTCTTCCTGACGTGATTCCAAAGCCGCACGATCCGGCCAGTCGGGTTCAGGCCCACTAAGGACGGACTGAGAATTCCATTCTCTTATAAAAGCAGGCCAATCTGAGGTTGCGAGTTCCGCCCAAGCAGCATCGCTTTTGAGCCGCTCAGCTTTTCCGTCGCGTAAGCCTGGATGTGCCGAAATAATGACCGCTTCTTTCCATCGACATTGGCCGGAGAGAATCGCATGTAGGGCAATTCGCCCACCCATTGAATAGCCGACGAGAGTGTCTCCATCTGCTGAGCCTCGTGCGATGATTTCTCCTGCCTCAGCCAGCGACCGTTCATCAATCGAGAGCATCTCCCAGAGATTCCAAGCTTGCGCATGGGGGAGGACCTTCTCCCAATCCTCAGGCATCCCAACCCCTCCATGGAGAACGTGAATCATGGTTTCCAGAATCCGAAAAGTTGAAGCAGGCAGCCCCAACCGAAGACGAGGCGATTGCGCCATGGTTTTGCAGGCTCGATAATACGCCAGCCACGCTCTTCCCCTTCCTTACGAATCGACGAGAGTGGATTGACGAGAGTTTGCTCCGCGCACATTTCAAGAAGCGGGAGATCGGCGCGGGAGTCAGAATATCCTGCGACCCCTGAGGTGATCCCGAGAGAATTCAGGCGGCGAACTTTTTCCATCCCCTTATGATTTTCCCCAAGAAGGTCTGGAAAAAAATCGACGGACTCACGCCATTCAAAAAGAGTGCCAAGCGACAGATCAAACCCAAGAGATTTCCCGATATGGGCGACCCAGAGTTCGGGGCTCGCGGAAGAGAGAACAAGGCGGCGCCCTGCCGCACGATGAGATTCAATTTCCTGAATGACCTCTGGATAAGTCAATTGGGGGACCCAGTCTTTCACGAAGGACGCAGCTAGCTCATCGAGTCGTTCTTTCTTCATCCCCCAGAGATAGCAGTGAAAAATTCGCTTCATCGTGCCAGTCCCGAGAAGCTTATTGAGCGGAGTAAAGGCTAGAAAAACGAAGGTCAATCCACGCCGCCAGCCTTCCTCCCGCAGAACGTAAGACCGGAAAACGAGCTGGGTATCCCATGGGACAATCGTTTGGTCTAGATCGTAAAGGACGGTTTCGCGGGGCACGCTCACAAGCTGGTGTTAGCGCACCAGGGTAAAAATGGAATTTCAATCTTAGCCAAGACGGTGCATTGTTTCGTCATGAACCAGCTCTATGCTCCTCTACTGTGGGTTCTATGCGCCATTCCACTGCATGCGCAGATTTATGCGGACATCGCAGTAACCCAAGGTGAGAACGATCTTGGCACCATCCGGATTCGTCTGGAACACGAAAAAACTCCACGTACTGTGGCCAATTTCATCGGACTCGCAACGGGAGAGCTTCCGTGGATCGATCCCGTCACTGGAAAAGTTCAGCGTAACAAGCCGTATTACGATGGCCTCATCTTTCACCGTCTCATTCATAGTTTTGTGATCCAAGGAGGTGATCCCACCGGCACCGGCACCAGTGGTCCAGGATATGTCTTTCAAGATGAGTTCGATCCAAGCCTCCGTCACAGCGGTCGCTACCTCCTCTCGATGGCAAATTCGGGAGTCTATACAAACGGTTCACAATTTTTCATCACCTTCGCCCCAGCGCCAAACCTCGATGATAAGCACTCCATCTTTGGTGAAGTGATCAATGACGCAACCTTTCCGAACGGTAAAGCACTCGTCGATCGCTTCACCAGTCCAGCCTCTTTTCCCACAGGTGCTGGTGACCGGCCAACCACTGACATCGTCATGGCAAGCGTGACTATTTCCGGTCCTGATCTTGCGAGCTTCGATGTCACCGATCCCGCACTTTATATCCCGACCTTCGAGCCGGTTAAAAATGTGCAAATGCAGCATGATGCGGAAAATAACACCTTTTCGCTCGCTTGGGACACCCTGATTGCACGCGACTACCCTATCCATTACGGTAACACCCTTCCAGAAATGAACAAAGTCGGGTCTACCTTTTCGATGGTTGAAGAAAATAACTCCTCAGTTCTCATCACCGGCCTCGCCACTCAAAAAACTGGTTTTGCAAGAATCCCTACCGCGATCAACTACGAGAACTCCCCTCTCGCACCTTCAGCTGATGAATTACAAGCTGATGGTGCAATGCTCGCGCTGACTTGGAGTGCCGGCACCTTAACCCTCACTTTTGACGGAGCTGGTTCCGCTGCTTGGGAATTCAATGACGGGGCTGCCGAACCACTAACAGGAACACTCGATAGCCTTTCCATCACACAATCCGGCAACTTCATCATTCCCGTGGAAGGCGAAACATACACCGGAAGTGGTGCTACCTTCGCACGCACCCGCTCGCTCCGCCAACTTACGGCCTATCTCCCCGCAGGAGTCTCACTTAGCTCCGCTGAAATCACAGCGATTCAACCCGCACTTTCATTCCATGCACTGAATTCTGGATACTTTGACGGCCCAGTGAACAGCGCCTTCTCAACCCTCTTCCGAGGCACCTTCACCTTCACCCCAGCTCCATGAACCATCTTCTCTGCTTCCTCCTGTTGAGCAGCTTTATCAGGGCTCAAATTCTCGCTGACTTTGCGACCAACATTCCAATTCCAGGGAGTGAAGATTTCAAAACTTTCACTGTTCAGCTCGACCATGAACAGGCTCCCATGGCGACGGCAAACTTCATGCTCCTCGCTGGGCTTTCTAACGAGGAATGGCTCGGGGCCGTAGGAGATATCACCCCTGCACCACACGTTCCTTACTCACCTTTACGCCCGGGTAGAGTTTACCAAAGAAACGGGCGCCTCCCTCTCAATATTGTCTATCAAGAAGCAGACCCTGGGGTCCCTAGTGATGTCGATAAATATGTCATTCGACAGGCTACTACCGTCTTCGCCATCGTGAGCACGACTCCATTTGGAAACGTTTATCGAAGCCTCGCCGGGCCAAACCCTGTTGAAATTCATTATGATAACTTCAACAATCGATTTAAAATCGTGATCAATCAAGGAAGAGATTGGCTCGATAGCCGCTTCTTCGGGATTAGGAAATCACCTCTCTATCGAAACATTCCAGTCACTAAAATTGAAACTGGTCTACGCTTTTTCTCCGGAAGCTTTGAAAATGATCCGTTTTACAACCCAGGCTACACCTTTCCCGATGAACTCGTCTCACGTGTCATCAACGGCTCCACTCCATGGCGGACCAAATTCAATCAAGGCTGGGTGCTCGCAATGGATAGCTCTGGGCGTAACGCTAACGGCAGCCGTTTCTTCATTACTGGCCAAGCGACCGCCCAAAACATCAACCAATTAAAAGAATGGAACCAACGCTACACCTCATTCGGCAATGTTCTCACCATCAATAACAGCCGTGCTACCGTTCAAGAAATTCTCAATTACTCGACCACCGACGAAGGTTTACCTGAAGGGAACTTAATTATTCGGAACATCTCATTCCGCAGACTTGGAGGTAGTGAAGTTGGGTTTTTCCCTCATCTCATTCTTTCTGAAATGCCCGGACCAATCACTCCCGTCCAACTCAGAATCGAGCGTCAAGGGTTCAACAAGCTCTTTCTGGTCTCACCACCTACGCCCGGCGCGCAAAAGACATTTCTCACTTCAAAGAGCTTAGTCGACCGACCAATTCTTTTCCGTTCCTATGGTAAACCTTTCGATTTCAACGACACCCGTGAGGATATCTCCACTGGCCTTCGAGTGAATCCTCAAGCATTCTTTCGAAGCTATTTCAGTCTCTTGCCCGATTGGCCGGCTCAAGATTTTGATTTTTCAGAAAAAGAAATCACCTTTACCAGATTAAGCTCTGCAGGATCTCCTCAAGGTCTTCTCAAGCTAACATTTGGCACCACCCCACCAGGAGAAGCGGAAGCCAGCTTCGGAACTTATACTGCTCAAATCCCAGCATTCACGGTCGACCTTGGCGGTGGAGAAATGAAGACCTTCCCCGCTTTCATACGGACGGGAACGTTCAATTCTGAACTCATCGACGATGAACAGCCGCACCGTGCAACCCTGAAATTCCTGAGCTCAAACCCCGAGCTTCCGCTTGACGAAGTTATGATAGATTTTGACTTTGATCGCTCTCGCTTGCTAGAAGATCGCTTCAGCCGCTTCACTGTCCGTAACACCGAAGATATTCACTACTTCTTTTCCGGGTTCTGGTATAAGACGAACTAAGACACATGGAATTCCCCCACGCGTTCACCCGCCCTCAAGAGCCCAATGAGCTCATCCCAGCCGACTACTTTGCCGAGCTAGACCTCTCTCATCATTTTGAAAATGATGCTCCGCTAGAGATCGACCTTGGCTGTGGCGATGGCTCTTTTCTCCTTGGAATGGCGAAGCAGCATCCGGAACGAAACTTCTTAGGCATCGAACGACTCCTCGGCCGTGTTCGAAAAGTTGCACGAAATTCGAATAAAATGGGCCTGAAAAACCTACGCGTTCTTCGCCTCGAAAGCCTCTATACGCTCGAATGGCTTCTTCCTCCCGAATCTGTTGATCGCCTTCACCTTCTCTGTCCAGATCCTTGGCCAAAGGCGAAGCACCACCGCCGACGCCTTTTCCAAAAGCCCTTTCTCGAAGCCCTCATGCGCGTGCTTAAACCTGGCGGAGAATTTCTCTTCAAAACCGATCACGATGGATACTTTGAATGGTCTGAGGAAGTGCTCGCAGATTTTCCCGCTCTCGAGAAACTCGACTGGCCGGAAGACGCCTTCTTTTACCCAAAGACTGACTTCCAAATTCAATGGGAAGGAGAAGGGAAAACGCTTCAGCGCCTTCGCTCGCGAAAGCCTATTTAAGATAGCTCTCCGGCGCGACGAGTCCCGCCGAGAGGACCATCTTCCCCGCTTCTTCAAGTGTCATATCACTATCGAAGACCTTATCGTCATCGACCAAAACCACGAACCCTGTCATGGGATTTGGCGACGTTGGGATGAAGACTGAAGTCGTAGCCTTACCCGTTTGTGGGTCCTTAAAATGGCCTGTGATAAAACCAATCAAGCGACAGCCTGGGCTCGGATATTCCACATAAGCTACGCCTTTAAATTTCCTCGGCCCGCCGAGGCTTTTCACCGCCTCGATGAATTGCTTGATCGAGGAGTAAATAAACCCAAAGAGTGGGACCCGAGTCATCGCGCCATCCACCCATGAAAGAACCTTTCGCCCCGGACGATTCATCACCGCGACTCCCGCAACAAAAAGCAAAGCTAGTGGAATCAGGAGCCATAAAAAATCATCACCAGGAAACCCCTCGAGCGTCCACGCTTCCGGCGCACTTTTTGACACTCCACGCATCGTATTGATGACGTCAAGAATAGCATTAATGATCGAAAGCCCAATCCGATGAAGAAGCTTAAAGACCAAAACCACAATCCAGCCAGTTGCCAAGATTGGAATCACAGCCGCCATTCCAGCAAGGAATGGTTTTAAGATCGCACGCACTCTTGAAGGTTTAATTTCAGGTGCTTCGCTAGGGCTAAATGGGTCTGCCATGTCTTTAAGTATGGTTACCTTAGAAATCCCATGTGGCAAATCCCTGTTAGAAAATCCTTCAGTTCTCGCAGTTCTCTTTATCGACTTGGCATTCCGCTTGCTTAATTTAGCTTACAATCTGTTAATTAAAGTCCAAACTTACGTTTCCGAAAAAGGTGTCAAAACCTCCCCGCTCCAAGCCCCGCATTCTCGTCGTCACCCCGGAAATCACCTATCTCCCGGAAGGCATGGGGAACCTTGCGCAGCGCCTCTCGCCGACATCGAAGATCGCGGTATCGATGCGGCAGACTTTTGGAATGAATGCTATTTCCTCCGCCCTCCTCACAACGATGAAGAGACGCGCGAGACTAACCCTGTCGACCTTCTCACCACCGGAATCTTCGCCTCTGATCATGTCAACTCGGTAAGCCCTACTTTCCTCTCAGAAGTCGTCGATGGGAAACACTCCTTTGTTCCCGGCCATATCAACATGAGCTTTGGCAAAAATGCCAATCCGGTAACGCGAGCGGAATCCTGAATGCTCCCGACATCAGCTTTTGCCCATCTCGTGATCAACATCTCGCTGTGCATTACACCGCAGAAACTCACATCGAAGGTAAGGCCAAAAACAAAGCCGAACTGCAAGAGCGCCTCGGCCTGATCCAAGATCCCAGCGCTCCCGTCCTACTCTGGCCTTCCCGTCTCGATCCCGTCCAAAAAGGCCCCGAGCTTCTCAGCGAAATCCTTTTTCAGCTCACCCAAGAACACCCCACCCTACAAGTCGCGATCATTGCAAACGGCGAATTTAAAAAACACTTCGTCGAGATCGCCGAGATGCACAGCATTCAAAACCGGGTCGCCATCGCTGACTTCAGCGAACCACTTTCCCGCCTCGGCTTTGCGGGTTCTGACTTTATGATCATGCCCTCGCGTTTCGAACCTTGCGGCCTTCCGCAAATGGTCAGCCCGAAATACGGCACTCTCCCCATCGCGCACGATACCGGCGGAATTCACGATACCGTCGCCCCCTTTAACGATGATCTCGACTCCGGAAACGGTTTTCTTTTCCAGCACTACACTCCAGACGGTCTCCATTGGGCGATCTCCGAAGCCCTCCACTTCTATCGCCAATCCACTGAAGCGAAGGCCCATCATATTACACGGATCATGAACGAAGCGAGCGAGCGCTTCAATCACGCAAACACGGCAAAAGAATACATAAACCTTTATGAGGAAATACTCGGGTGTGCTGTAACTGCTTAGAGCCTTTTCCTATTGACTTAAAGAGATTCATACTCGATATTTTGATATCACTGCGTATAAAACATCGATTCGTCTTTTCACACTCGCGCTCCCATTATTTCTCATAAGCTGGAGCCTCATAGAATCATCTCATCATTCGAAGACGTCTCAACTAGAGACCAAAATAGCGGTAAAAGCCACTACTCAAGATCAGATGATCTCAACTGCTCTAGAAAGATCTCTCACAAACGCACAGTCTCTCCAAAGCCCGAAACCCGCTCAGCCACGTTTGGTCGACCTTCAATCAGCGGATCAACCCAAGAATCTCAACCCTCAGCCACTCGGCCAACGAGCCACAGACCTTTCTCGTCAGTCAGAAAAATTCGCCACCGCTTGGCAAAAAATCAGCCCACAGCTCATCGTCTCGCTGACTCCGTATCAGCAGGACGAGCTGGCCGAGCATCTTGATTCACTCGTGCAGGATGATTCAGCTAAAAAATACCTCTGTTGGGGACCCGGCACTGATCCAGCAATCATGATGGCCTACTATGCGGCCGAGAAAGCCGCAGGAATGGGGATCGAAGACGTGGGGATTAAAGCCAATCAATTTCTTGGTTCTGGAAAATGGGGGCGCGTCGCCAGTGATAGCATATTCCACGGAGCTCAGGGGAAACCGGTCACGATCACTTGGAGCATTGTCCCGGATGGAACCCAAGTCGCTAGTAGATTCGGAGGAACATCCGCTTCAAATTTTCGTTCCTGGATGACTAGTATTTATGGGGGAAACGCACAGGGCATTGCTTCCCAGCAACCTTGGTTCGCTATCGTAAGAAGCGCGATAAATGCCATGGGCGCTGATTGTGGAATCAACTTTATCTATGAACCAAATGATGACGGTGTCACCATGTCTAATACGGTAAGCGGAAGTGGCCGTCTCGGCTCCCGTGGTGACATCCGCATTGGAGCGAACACCATCGACGGAAGCGGTGACCCCGGAAGTGGTCGCAGCATCCTCGCCTTTGCCTACGCACCAGATTACGGGGACATTGTCTTTGATTCTGCAGATCCATTCTTTAATAACACCTCTGACAATTCGATCAGATTCCATAACGTGATGGGCCATGAGGTCGGCCATGCGATCGGACTCGCTCACGTCTGCCCAGTCAATCAGACCAAGCTCATGGAACCCACTGTCAACAGCGTCTTTCGCGGGCCTCAATTTGATGAAACCTACTCGCTTCAACGACAATATGGAGACCCCTGGGAGCGCTTAGGCAGCAGCACAAATAACGACTTCCCTGCCGTCGCATCTCTCTTAAACCTTGTCGATGATGAAAATAGACTCATCCGCTGGGTCAGCATCGATGGCGCAAATGATCAAGATTACTACCGCTTCAACGCTCAAAGTTTTCAAAAGCTGAACATCGTCCTGAATCCAATTTCTCCCAGCTACCTAGAGGGTGCCCAACTCTCTACCGGATGCACTGCAGGAACGATCTTCGACCCAAGTCGACAACAGAACCTCGGTCTAGAAATCTTAGCCGCAGATGGCACTACCGTGATCGCATCATCCACCGATGCTCCAATTGGCCAAGGCGAGAGAATCCTTGGGCATGAATTTGAAACAGGAGGTCTCCACTACATCCGCATCACTGGAGATGACCAAGACTCCGCGCAACTCTATTCACTCACCATCCTCCTCGGAGGAGCCCCTCCATCACCTCGGGTCGTCTTCGGCTCCAATGATCTCATCGCGGAATCCGGAAGCGTGAAAAACGGGAGTCCTGACCCTGGTGAAACCATGTCCTTTAATCTCTCACTCGTAAATCTCGGAACAAAAATTTCGAGCAATCTCAAACTCTCCCTCACCATTCCTGAGGGCATGTCTGCCAGTGCCTCTGAGTTTACTTTTGACGATCCCGAGCCTGGCACAAGCAGCACTCAAAATGTCCACTTCATGTTCACTGGGAACTGTGGACAGAGTTATCAAATCCCAGGGATCATCTCCGATGATTCCGGTGAACAATCACGCTTTAACCTCCGTTACCAAATTGGAACGCTGGAGGAAACTGATCCATATCGCGAAGATTTTGATGCTTCAGCCGCGCTTCCCGAAGGCTGGACGACCTCCTCCACTGGCAGCAACGCACAACTGTGGCGCACTGTAAGTGATCGCAGCTGGTCCACCCCCTTCTCCGTTTTCACTCCTGGCGTCGAGGGCGTCTCAGCCTCCACCCTCACCTCTCCCCCCATTCCATTGGGAGCAGCAAACAACGTCCTCAAATTTGTCCACTACTATGACTTCGAACGCGGGTGGGATGGCGCAGTGCTTGAAGCCTCCCTAAGCGATGGCGAGTGGTTCGATATGCCATCACATCCCGATGTCATCGCTGAAGTCGGTGGCTACCTCGATGGTTCGATCTTCTCACTATCTGGAAATCCACTCAAAGGACGATCCGCCTGGACTGGAACAAATGGAGGGCTGACCCTCGCTGAATTTGCCCTTCCAGACCAATGGGGTAATCAGATCATTCGCCTCCGCTGGGTCTCTGGGCATGATCGCAACGAAGCTAAAACCGGCTGGTATCTCGATCGGCTCGCCCTCGAACGTGAACTTGGAATTTGTGAACCTCACCGCCCACTCGTCACCCTCACTACCCTCGGAGCTACCAGCTTTCAGGAAGGAAATATTAATACCTCTTCGGAACTCACCCTTTCTATCGAACTCCCAATCTCGGAAGACCTGATCATTCCTCTCCACACGACAGGAAGCGCTGAGGCCAGTGATCTTTCAGGAAACCTCACCATCACCATCCCTGCCGGTCAAACCTCCGCACAAGTCACCCTTTCCGCCGCCTCTGATGAACTCTCGGAAGGCCCAGAAACAATCACCATTTCTCTGCCCGATGACGCAGAAAAATTCGCCGCTGCAGAAAACTCCGAACAAACCTTCACCATCACTGAGGGCTCCAACTTTGATACTTGGTCTTCCGAAAATCTTCCCGATGGAGCGACTCCCACCGAAGATTCCGATTCCGATGGCTGGAGTAATCTTGGCGAATACATCCTCGGAACCGATCCTACCGCCCCTAACTCAAAGCGAACACTTAAAATCAACATCCTCCCTGACCTCCTCGAAATTCCCTTCCCTGAGACTCCCGAACGAAGTGATGGCACCTTTACCATCGAGACATCCTCCGACCTGAACACTTGGTTCCCAGCGAATTTCATCCGCCTTCCCGACTCCCTACGTATCCCACGAAACGACTCACAGCGTTACCTCCGCTTCACTTTCTCGCTGAATGAATGATCCAGTCTTTTCTCTGCGTCCATTCCGAGTGATACTCCATGCGTGAACGCTGCCGAACTCGCACAATCTGCTCAACAGGATTCCGAACCACCTGCCGATCTCTCCCTCACGCAGCAGGCCCTCTGGCTCAGCAAAGCTGGACGCTGGGATGAATCTCACGACCTCACCAATGACCTCCCTGATCCAAATGGAGCGTGGATTCACGCCCACCTTCATCGCGAAGAAGGCGACCTCGGAAATGCTTCTTACTGGTATCACCGCGCTGGTAAAATGATGCCCGAACCAGACGTCAGCATCGCTGAAGAATGGGCTCAAATCGCAGCCGCCCTCTCATAAACTCACCATGGCTAAGCCTCATAAAAACGTCCGTCGCGCCACCGTCTCCGCCCTCCGCGCCTGGGCCAAAGGTCACGTCTACGCCGACTCGCTCATCGAGCGTCATGCAGAGCGCAACCACCTCTCACATGCCGACCGTAAACTCATGCAGGCCATCCTGCTCGGCGTCCTTCGCCACCGCAGCCTTCTCGATCACTGGATTGGAAAATTTCGAAAAGGAAAGCTCGACCCTGAAGTACGTGACATTCTACGCGTCGGCTTCTGCCAACTCCTCATCCTCCGCATCCCAGATCACGCCGCCATCTACGAAACCGTCGAGTGCGCCCGTGCGCCAGTCCGAGGGCTCATCAACGCCGTCCTTCGAAAAGCTGCCGGAGTCCGCATGAAAATGCTCCGCGACATGGCCGACATCGATCCTGTCACCCTTTATTCCCACCCCGCGTGGCTCTTCAAACGCTGGAAAAAAGCCTACGGAAAAACAAACGCCATCGCTCTCATGGATTGGAATAACGTTCCGGCCGAGCCATTCTACCGGCCGAACCTTCTCAACCCACCACCAGCTGATGCTCCCGAGCCCGAAAGCGCCAAGGAAGCCATTGCCACCGGGAACTACTACATCACCGATCCCTCCACCGCTCATGCTCCGGAACTTCTCGCGCCGAAACCCGGAGAAACCATCCTAGATGCCTGCGCTGCTCCGGGAGGAAAGGCGATCCACCTTGCCGGCCTCATGCAAAATCAAGGAACTCTTCTCTGCACAGACTCAAACCAAAAACGCCTCCCTCGTCTGGAAGAAAACCTCACTCGCTGCGGAGTCGAGATCGCCACCGTCGAGGTCCATGACTGGACTGAACAAGCGCCAGAGAAATGGCACGATCATTTCGATGCCATCCTCCTCGACGTCCCCTGCTCAAACACCGGAGTTCTTCGTCGTAGAGTCGATGTCCGCTGGCGCCTTCAGCCCAGCGATATCGAAGAACTCATCGCCATTCAGACAAAGATTCTCGAAAACGCCCTCCCTTGTCTCAAGCCCGGCGGCCGAATTGTTTACTCCACCTGCTCCATCGACGAAGAGGAAAATACCAAACTCGTGCAAGCCCTCTCGGTCAAACACGCCCACCTCCTCGTCACCGAGACCCAACAAATCCTTCCTTTCAAAGATCAAACCGACGGAGCATTCGCTGCGCTCATTGTAGATCAGAGAAAATAGCACCGTTCTTGGAAATTCTCGAGCGTCCCGAATAAGCTCATTCCACGAGGAAGCCCTTGTAGTTCTTGACGAAAGCAACATTCCAAAAGCATGCTCCGCCCCGTCGCCCCGGTAGTTCAACGGATAGAACAAGGGTTTCCTAAACCTTAGATCTAGGTTCGATTCCTGGTCGGGGCGCCATCATTCCATCTACGACCTTATGGCCGGATTTTTCAAAAAGCTCTTCAACCGCGTCACCAACACCGCCGATATCGACTGGGATGATCTGGAAGCTGAATTGATCTCGGGAGACTTGGGTGTGAAACTCTCACTCGAAATCGTTGATGAACTCCGCGAGCTGGGGCGCAAAATTTCCGCAGAAGATGTCATCGAAACCACCCGTAAGCACATCGCGGACTTGTTTCCTGAAAACCATCCTCCTCTCACACCAAAAGATGATGGCCCCACTGTCATCCTCGTCGTTGGAATAAATGGCGTCGGAAAAACAACCTCCTGCGCCAAGCTCGGCCACCTTTTACAAAGCCAAGGCTACAAAGTCACGATGGCTGCCGCCGACACCTTTCGAGCTGCCGCCGTCGATCAACTCGTCCGCTGGGGTGAGCGCCTTAATCTCCCCGTCGTCACTGGAGCGCACGAAGCCGATCCCTCTTCTGTCTGCTATCAAGCCCATCAACGCGCGATCAACGAAGGCTCAGACTTTCTCATCTGCGATACGGCCGGCCGACTCCACACGCGGCATAACCTGATGGAGGAGCTTTCCAAAATCAAACGAACCCTCGGCAAACAGGACGAGTCTGCACCGCACGAAACCTTCCTCGTCGTTGATGCCTCCACCGGCGGCAACGCGCTCAATCAAGCTCAGGAATTCGGTAAAACGGTTGCCCTTGATGGACTCATCCTCACCAAAATGGATGGTTCTGGAAAAGGCGGAATAGCCGCCGCGATTCAAAAGGAACTTAACATCCCCGCTCGCTTCATCGGCACCGGCGAGGAGCCCAGTTGCTTTGAGCGATTTGAGAAAGAAAACTACGTTCAGGAAGTTCTTTGACTCAGCCATTCGAAAGAATGTCCGAGCTTCCGTTCTCCTTACTTCCAGCTCCAGAAACTCAGGCATTTTGTGAGGGTGTAATTTCAGAAATGCCACTTCGGGATCTTCCTGTATGTCCCACCTCAATGATGAAGCGACTCCAGTTGCAGCAAGAGATGCGCACCCTATTCCAAATTTCATTTCATGATTTTTGATTGAATTTTTATCGCAAAATCCACTGTTGAAACCATCCATTATTTGAGCGCCATCCAACTCCCTCATTAAACCTCTCCTCTCGATCTCTTCCATAACGAGGCAACGCACACATCGCGAAGCCCACAAAACGAGTTTTCTTTTCTTCTTCGCCTCCTTCGAGTTGCACCACACTCCAATGTGTGCCAATCTGACGCGCCTTGAAATCCGCCGTCCTCGAAAAAATCCTCTCTCGTCTCGATTCAATCGAGTCAGGGGAAGTGCAGGCTTTGCTCGCGCGCTTAGTTCGGGAAAAAGGGTTTCTACAAAAAGTTTTCGAAGCTCTCCGCGAAGGAGTCCTGCTGCTCGATGAGGATGGCACGATGAATTTCATCAATCAGGCGGCTTGCGGGTTTTTCGGCACCTCGGCAGATCAAGCTCAAGGTCAACCTCTGGGTAAAGTCGTTCGTGGCCTCGATTGGGCGACGCTCAAAAGCTCCCCTCGCTCCACCGTGAGCCGAGACCTTGAGGTCTTTTATCCTGAAAACCGCTATCTCAACTTCTACCTCTCTCCCATCGCGGAAGATGATGAAGCGGATCAGGGATACGTCATGCTCGTGCGAGATGTCACCAGTATCCGTGAAAAAGCAGAGGAGGAAATCGAGTCCGAAAAACTCAACGCCCTCACTCTTCTCGCCGCCGGAGTGGCTCACGAAATCGGCAATCCACTCAACTCACTTTCACTCCACCTCCAGCTTCTGGAACGGAAGATTAAAAAGCTCCCCAAGAGTGATCAAGATTCGCTCGGTGAGCACCTCACTACGGCGCGGACTGAAATTGGCCGACTCGACATCATCCTCAAACAATTTCTGCAAGCGATCCGCCCAAGTGCTCCAGTTCGCGAGCCTGCAGACCTACATCATATCTTAGAAGAGAGCCTACTCGCACTTCAACCAGAACTCGAAAGCCGAGAAATCGCCGTCACGCTTGATCTCGCCGACGACTTACCGGAAATCGAACTCGACCCCGGCCAAATCCAGCAAGCTCTCTACAACCTTATCCGAAATGCTTACCAAGCGGTGAGTCCACCGGATGGCGAAATCTCGATCACGAGTGCTTTTAATGAATACGAAATCACTCTCGCCATTTCCGATAACGGCAGCGGGATGTCGCCCGAGGTGATGGGTGCAATCTTCGAACCTTTTCAAACAACCAAATCCGCTGGAAGCGGGCTTGGCTTACTCATTGTCCGCCGCATCCTCCGCGAGCACGGTGGCGAGCTGGAAGTCGAAAGCGAAGAACACGCCGGAACAACCGTGACGCTCTTTTTCCCAAGAACCGACAAACAGGTTCGCCTTTTAGAAGACCAAGCTCCCATTGAAATTTAACGCGAACTTCACATGCATACCTTACTCATCGTAGACGACGAAAAGGCCACCCGTGATGCCCTCCGCATGGCGCTTGAAGAGACCTTTGACATCTACCTCGCTGCCGATCTCACGCAGGCGACACAAGTTCTGAAGAATGAGCAAATTGATCTCCTACTCACCGACCTCCGCCTCGGTGGTGATTCGGGAATGGACGTCCTGAGTGCTGCAATGGCGGAGCCCAACCCACCCGTCGCCCTCATGATGACGGCTTACGGCTCGGTCGATACTGCCGTGGAAGCAATGCGCCGAGGTGCTTGGCACTTCGTCACCAAACCCCTGAATCTTGACGAAGTGGAACTCCTCCTCAAGCGCGCGATCCGCTCTCGCTCGCTCGAATCTGAGAACCGCCAGCTCGTCGCGGAAAATAAAACCCTCAAAAAAAAGACCGGGAACCAAGTCCATGGCCTCGAGCGTCTCATCGGAAAATCCGAGCCCATGGTTCGCGTTGCAGAAAAGATCAGCCAGATCGCCCCGACCCGCGCAACCGTTCTCATCGAAGGTGAATCTGGAACTGGTAAAGAACTCGTGGCCCACGCACTGCACGATCTTTCAGGCCGTCCGAAAGAGAAATACGTTGTGGTAAACTGCGCCGCTCTTTCTCCTCAACTCCTTGAATCTGAACTTTTTGGCCATGAAAAAGGGGCCTTCACCGGAGCGACTCAACGTCGTGTCGGCCGCTTCGAGCAAGCCGATGGCGGAACTCTCTTTCTCGATGAAATCGGCGAGATCGACCCAGCCACGCAGGTCAAACTTCTCAGGGCCCTCTCTGAGCGCACAATTGAGCGTGTTGGCTCAAATACTCCGGTAAAAGTCGATGTCCGTGTCATCACCGCAACCAACAAGCATCTCGCCGAAATGGTTCAAGCCGGTAAATTCCGCGAAGACCTCTACTTTCGACTCAATGTGCTAGGACTTAATATGCCTCCACTTCGTGACCGTCAGGAAGACATCGTCCTTCTTGCGAACTCATTTCTTGAAGAATTCGCGCTCGAGAACAACCGCCCTATCAAGCCCCTCACCGATTCCGCTTTAGCCCGTCTTTTAAGCTACAAATGGCCTGGAAACGTCCGAGAACTGCGCACCGCCATCGAACACGCGGTAGTGATGTCGAATCAAGATACCCTTGAGCTTTTCCACCTCCCGGGCTTCCTCGACGACTCCTGCGTAAAAATTGCGTCATCTTCCCCGAAAAACACCCTTGCTCCTAAGGAAGAATTCAACTTGCATGCCCTTGAGCAGCACGCGATTCGCGGAGCCCTGACTGCCACATCTGGAAATCGGACCAAAGCAGCGGAACTCCTTGGGATCAGCAGAAGAACTCTACAGCGGAAACTCCGCGACCATCCCCCCTTGCGTAATTAGAATCATGAGTAACAAATCAAAAGTCGGAGGTAATCAAGACACCGCCAACCTCATTCGGCGACTCCTCTTCTTCATTCTGCTCTTCAGCCTCGTCTTCTTCTACCTCGTTCTCAGCTTTAAAGGGCTGACTAATAGTCGCGGAATCGAGCAAGCTCAGATTGGACGTGAAATCGCACGAGGTAATGATTTCACCACCAAAATGATCCGCCCAGCGGCGATTTGGCAAGCGGAGCGCACTGATGGCAGAATTCCGTCACTTGATCAGTTTTATGATTCTTATCACTCTCCGCTGAATCCTTTCCTCAATGCTGCTGTTCTTAAGATTGTAGGAGGTGATGATTTCGCGAAGTTCAAAATGGCTCCAGATGGTCGCCAAATTTATCAGCTTGATCGTGTCATCGCAGCAATCTCTGTCATTTGCTTCTTGATCGCGATCGGAGTGAACTACCTCCTTATTTCTCGTATTTTCGATACTAAAATTGCCGGCGTTACTGCGCTACTCATGGCGCTCTGTGATCTCATGTGGAAGTTCACCATGACAGGCCTTCCTCAAATGCTGATGCTGCTCCTCTTCTCCTGTGCGCTCTTTTTCTGCTATCGTGCTCTTGAAGCCTCAGTGGAAAATCGGATGAGTATCAGCTCCGTCTTGGTTGCTGCGGTCTTCTTTGCACTTCTTTCACTTGCGCACTGGCTGACGATTTGGGTGACGATCGGCTTCATTGTCTATGCCGCTTTCTTCTTCCGCCCAAAAGGAATTGCGGGCATAGCCGTGATCGGAATCCTCTTGATTTTCAACATCTACTTTATCGGGAAAAATCTCGAATGGACTGGCTCCCCAGCAGGAACAGCAGGACTTACCCTTTATGGTGGATTATCTGATTCTGAAGAAAATATTATGCGCACCGTGGACCCAAGTAAAGAGACCACCACCGTGCTTTATAACATGAATTCTCTTCTCTTAAACACGACGAAAAACATCATTCTTCAAGCAAACCTCCTCTACACCAACCTCGGAGGAATCATCACTGCGCCGCTGTTTTTCTTTGCGCTACTTCATCCATTTAAAAGGGCTTCAATTGCGCATTTCCGATGGATCATTCTCATCATGTGGATTTTTGCCGCATTGGGAATGGCTGTTTTTGGCCTGACTCAAAGTGCCACTGATCCAAACCAGATTCACGTTCTCTTTGCCCCCATCATGACCGCTTATGGACTCGCCTTCCTATCTATTCTCTGGAGCCGCCTCGAAATACCTGCTGGCAGTGGGATGCTCCGCTATGGACACTTCTTTTTTGCGGTTTTGATCAGTGCGGGGCCGCTCATTCTTACGATTCCTAAAAGTCTCCAATCGGGACTTCACATTACAGGAAGAGGTGGAAGCCCCAATTGGCCACCTTACTGGCCTTCTGTTTACAGTGGACTCCTGAATGACGTTACGGCGGAAGACGACATCATTTTCTCAGACCAACCTTGGGCCATTGCTTGGTATGCTGATCGCCGCTCGATCTGGCTCCCTAAACGAGTTTCAGAATTTGAAACTCTCGAAGAAATCGCTCAGGATCAAAAGCTCAATATTGCCGGAATCGTCGTAAGCCCCAGCTCATTTGCTAAAAACCCTCTTTATCAGATCGGGCCATACGGATATTCAGACGAGTTCGCATCCCTCCACTTAGACAGTCCTGCCGCTCTCTCAGCTAGAATGGGCTTGGGCTCACTCTCAAAGCAAGACCCTAAGCTAACAGGCGTAAATACCCGTTACTCCTTTCCAAGGAATCTCTTTCAGGGACGCATTGTCTTCTATTCTTCTAAGCCCGTCTTAAACCAGTAATGCCAGCCAAGAAGAAGAAAGCTAAAGAAGAGCCGCAGGACACGTTCGAGTCTGCTCTTCAAGAGCTTGATCAACTGACCGAACGTCTCGCGCACGAGCCTGACTCTCTCTCAAACCTCATCACAGATTACGAACGCGGCCAAAAGCTCATCCGCTTCTGTCACGACGAGCTCGCAAGCGCTCGAGAGCGTATCGAAATCATCCAAGCCCAAAACCAAACACCTAAAGAAGCCGACGAGGCCTCTCTCTCGACCGAATCTCCCGACGACAACGACGATGTCAGACTCTTCTAACCACCCTCTTCTTGACCAAATTAACGGTCCAGAAGATGTCAAAAAAATCGAACTCGAACAACTTCCTGAACTTGCGGAAGAAATCCGAGACTCCCTCATCACTAACCTCGCGAAGTCCGGCGGCCACCTTGGCCCAAACCTGGGTGTAGTAGAGCTTTCCATCGCGCTGCACCGCGTCTTTGAATCTCCTGCTGACAAGTTCCTCTTCGACGTTTCCCACCAAGGCTACGTCCATAAAATGCTCACCGGTCGAGCGAAGGAAATTCATACCATCCGACAATATGAGGGGCTTAACGGCTTCCTTCTCCGAACCGAGTCTGAACATGATTGCTACGGTGCTGGCCACGCCGGCACGGCTCTTTCTGCCGCTCTTGGTATGGCTTCCGCGCGAGATTTAAAAGGTGATGACTCACACGTGGTAGCCGTCGCTGGAGATGCAGCCTTCACTTGCGGGCCTACGCTCGAAGCACTGAACAACATCGCCGAGACCACCAAGCGCTGCATTGTCATCCTCAACGATAATGAATGGTCTATTGACCGGAACGTCGGTGCGATGGCTAAATATTTTAACGACCTCCAGACTCACAGTCTTTATAGCGATATCCGCCAGAAAGCCTCTGACTTCGTCGAAAAAATCGGTGGTTCAGCCGTCAAAGGACTCGCTCATAAGCTCGAGCGAAATGCTAAGAATATGCTCGTTCCTAGTGTCCTCTTCGAAAAGTTTGGCCTCCGTTACTTTGGACCAATCGACGGCCATGATATTCCGCTTCTTGTTAAAACTCTCGAATACCTCAAGAAACAGGATGAACCGGTCATTCTTCACATCATCACCGAGAAAGGCCGCGGCTATCAACCAGCTCTCGATAAGCCCGGCAAATTCCATGGTCTTGGACCATACAATATCACTGATGGATCCACCACTGCTGGTGCCCCCACTTTTTCTGAACTCTTTGGACGGACTGTTACCGACTTTGCAAAGAAAGACGAAACCATCACTGCGATCACCGCAGCGATGCCCGGCGGGACTAAACTTGAGACTTTTAAAGACGAGATTCCCGAACGCTACTTTGATACCGGAATCGCCGAAGAGCACGCTGCTCTTTTCGCCTGCGGACATGCTTCAGAAGGTCTTAAGCCCTTCCTTGCGATCTACTCTACCTTTATGCAGCGTGCTTATGACATGATCATTCATGACATGGCTCTGCAGAAACTTCCCGTCCGTCTCTGCATGGACCGTGGTGGCCTCTCAGGCGATGACGGCCCCACTCACCACGGGCTTTTCGATATCGGTTACCTCCGCCACGTGCCAGACCTCGTCCACATGCAACCCAAAGATGAAGATGAATTCATCGATATGCTATGGACCATGACAAATTACGAAGATGGTCCCATCGCGATCCGTTACCCACGCGGAAATGGGCCAGGTGCCACCATCAAGCCTGAGCCACAACTTCTTGAAATCGGGAAGGCTGAAGTCCTAGCGGAAGGGGCGGACGTCTGCCTTATTCCGCTTGGCACTATGATGGAGCTCGGTGAAGAAGCTAAAAATCAGCTCGAAGCAAAAGGCTACTCCGTCACCCTGATTAACCCTCGCTGGATTAAACCATTGGACGCTGAGACAATTGCTCGCCTCGCTAGACAATCAAAAGTTGTTTGCACCTTCGAGGATCACGTCCTTAAGAACGGCTTCGGTCTCTCCGTCATCGAACTTCTCCACGATGAGAAGGTCAATGTTCCAGTTGAACGCATCGGCTGGCCCGATGAGTTCGTCGAGCATGGTAAGCCAGAAGTTCTCCGCGCTAAGCACGGCTTAACCACTGAGGCAGCTGTTGAAAAGATCCTCAAACACCTCAGCTAGCGAACGCACCAGAGGTGCTTGTCACTACGGAGGATTAAGGAATTTCCTGTAAAGATCGGCGAAGCGATAAGAGCTTCGCCGATTTTTTGTTCGGAGACTTTCCCAAGTCCTTTCTCCGTCACTTCTGCAACAAAAACTCCACCATCCTCACGAGCGATACAAAGCTGGCTCCCAACAAGAATTGGAGAAGCGTAAAATGAGCTTGGAGACTTAGGAAGCTTAGACTGCCAGATCTCTTTTCCGGTCTTCGCCTCGATGCATGTCAGCGTGCCACGGGTCTTTCCTCGGTCTGATAAAAAATAGATTTTTCCGTTCTTCGCCACGGGGCTCGCCGAATCTGAAGCGAGCATTTCACTACGCCAGAGCACTGCGTTTTCTGTAATATCCCCACTCCCACCGAGCTTAATACCCATCGCATATTCTCCACGCGCATGTGGAACCACCGCAATACCATCTGAAATGACCGATGAAGCAATCGTTCGCCACATCGGCTCATCCTTCGGATTAATTCCACCTGAGGTCCAAAGTAATTTTCCACTCTCAGCATCATGCCCAGTGAGATGGTTTGCGCCAAAAGACACAATTGTTTCGACCCCATCGACTGTGACGACATGCGGCGTCGTGTAGCTATCACCAGATTCTTTTTTCGTTTCGATATTACGAAGCGTTCTCCAAACAACTTCGCCAGTCTTTGGCGCGAGTGAAACAAGATAGGAATCCCCCTCCGTCTGCATTACCGCGATTATGAAATTTCCTCCAGCGACAACCGGAGTCGTCCCCTGATCCCACCAGAGAGTCGTTTCACCAAATTTTTCCTGGAGATTAATCTCCCACAACTTCTTCCCCGTAATCGTCGCACCTGCGACTCTTCCGGACTTGAAATAAGACACCACGTATTCACCGGTCACCGCCACGGAGGAATTTGCACCACTTCCGACCCGCTGGCCACGGCCTGGAGTTTCTTCACCGAAGACGAGACGCCACCTTTCTTCTCCTGTTTTAAGATCAAAGGCTAAAAGTGAATCATTCCCATCAACAGGGGCCGTTAACAAAAGCTGCCCTCCAGCCTCAACAGGCGTCGAACAACCTCGTCCCGGAAGCGGAGTTTTCCAGGCGACTTTTTTCCCCTCGGCATCAAAGCCAGTTGGGATTTCCCCTTCCGCGACAAAACCGTTTTCATTGGCCCCGCGCCAGTGTGACCACTCAGCGGCGAGAGGAGCAAATGCCAGCACTAAAAAAAGAAGCGTTTGTTTCATATTCACATTTTACGGACGATCGACCGCTCTCCTAGCAAGAAATGCGCTCGAAGCTCGCACTTTCCAGCCAAGACGCTATTCTCAGGACGTGGATGCACTGGAACTCGCCCGCAGCGTCATCGAAACCGAGATCGCCGCCCTGCAAGAAATCATCGGGAACCTCGATGAACAATTGCCTGCTGCAGTGAAAGCTCTTCAGACAACTCTGGATCACCATGGCAAAATTGTGGTCGTGGGAATTGGAAAGTCTGGAAACATCGGCCACAAACTCGCCGCTACTCTCAACTCTACTGGAGCAACGGCAGTTGTTTTGAACTCCCAAAACGCCCTCCATGGAGATCTCGGTCTTGTTTCTGATGGCGATTCGATCTTACTCCTCTCTCAATCGGGCGAGACGGATGAAATCCTCGATCTCCTCCCTTACCTCAAGCGTTTCCAAGTCCACTTTATCACCCTAACGGGGAAAATTGAATCCACCCTCGCGCAACAAAGTGACTTTATCCTGAATACCTCAGTCCCTCGCGAAGCCTGCCCGCTTAATCTTGCGCCCACCTCTTCCTCCACCGCGATGCTCGCTATGGGAGACGCACTCGCAATGACTCTACTTGAAGCTCGGGGCTTCACCGAAGAGGACTTTGCCCGTTTCCACCCCGGGGGAAGCCTCGGCCGCGCGCTCTTATTGCGAGTTTCAGAAATCATGCGGACCGGAGATGCTCTCGCCCAGGTTTTCACAAATGCAACGGTGCAAGAAGCACTTGGTTCGATGAATGAAAAACGCTCCGGGGCCTGCCTCGTTTTAAATTCAGACCAAACCCTCGCCGGAATTTTTACTCATGGTGACTTTGCCCGCGCCTTTCAAGAAAACCCTAACCTCGGCGTAAGGCCG
Source organism: Akkermansiaceae bacterium (assembly GCA_039768255.1). Classification (GTDB taxonomy): domain Bacteria; phylum Verrucomicrobiota; class Verrucomicrobiia; order Verrucomicrobiales; family Akkermansiaceae; genus SW10. The sequence goes on from JBDNAW010000036.1 coordinate 31,502, forward strand.
ATATCCGAATTCATGACGGTGAGCCCGATCACAGTTTCTGCAGATTCTCTAGCTGCCGAAGCTGTCGCAACGATCGGGAATAAGCAAGTGGATGATATCGTGGTCATCAATCTTGAAGGTGCCCCAGTCGGCATCGTGGACTCTCAGGACTTTGCTCGCTTAAAGTTGATTTAAGATCACTTCATCCACGCCAAAAATTCGACATTCCCATCGGTTCCAGTGATTGGTGAAGTCATCACGCCGCACCATTCGCGCCCGAGCTTTTCGGTGATGAAGGTTTTAATCTTATGGACGGATTTCTGATGCAGCTCCGGCTCACGAACGATCCCCCCTTTTCCAACCTCTTCTCGTGAAAGCTCGAACTGCGGCTTAATCAGAGAAATCACCGATCCTCCCTCTTCGAGAATACTAAATGCTGACGGCAAAACCTTGGTGAGCGAGATGAAAGACAAATCCATCACGACGAGTTTCACTCGTTCACCGATATCTTCCGGCTTGAGATGGCGTGCATTGAATTTCTCTTTCGAAACGACCCGGTCGTCACTACGGAGTTTCCAAACGAGTTGGTTCGTCCCTACATCGATTGCGTGAACTTTAGCCGCTCCGTGTTGAAGCATACAGTCGGTAAACCCCCCGGTTGAAGCCCCCAAGTCCGCGCAGACCCAGCCTGTTGGATTAATCCCAAATTCCTGAAGCGCTCCCTCGATCTTAAAGCCTCCACGCCCGACGTATTTCGGGCGATCTTTAACCTTAAGTTCTACCTCTTCGGTAAATTTTTGGCTCGGCTTTGAGACACGATCATTTCCGGTGAAAACCTCACCAGCCATAATGAGGCGCTTTGCTTGCTCTCGGGAGTCACAAAGACCTCGCGCAACAAGCATGGCATCAACCCGTTCTTTCGCTGCCATTATTCTACGGTTCTACGGTTTCAGAGTCATTGATCGCATTGATGAACTGACGCAAGCGACCAAAATTACGACGTTTATGACGGAACTTAATCCGGAAAAGATCATCGAACTCAGGCTCACTTCCCTCTTGAGCAAGCGGCCCACATTTTTCGATCTCTCCAACTTTAATAATGTCTTGGAAATCATCGCTGAGTTTTTTGATCGCGGCATTAGTAAGTTGAGAAGTCAGGCGCAAGACGATTTGGTCGCCAACATAACGATAAGAATGAAATATTTTGTAGAACTGTAGAATCTCACTCACCGCTTCCTCAATATCATCGGTAACGGTAAAGAGGTGAAAATCAGTATCTGAGATCAATTTGAGACGCGAAAGATGCTCAACCACGAATTGATTCCACGCTTTCCAATAAGTGCCACCTTTAGCATCAAGGCAGATAATGGGATACACCGTGACCTTTCCAGTCTGGATAAGGGTCAGGGCCTCGAAGACTTCATCCATCGTCCCCACTCCACCGGGCATCCCGACGGCAGCATGAGCTTCTTTTACGAAAGCCAGTTTACGAGTGAAGAAAAAATCGTAATCAATGAGCTTAGGATCACCCTTGATGAAAGGATTCGCAGACGTTTCAAAAGGAAGCGTAATATTGAGGCCAAAGCTGAAGTCACGAGTCGCGCCTTCATTTCCTGCAGCCATGATTCCAGGGCCTGCCCCTGTAATTGTCATAAAGCCTTCTTCCTTCATTCTCCGAGAAAATTCAACTCCGGCTTGATACTCCGGCTCATCCGGCTGCGTGCGGGCAGAACCAAAAAGAGAGACCTTCCGAATATTTCGATATGGGTGAAATACTTCGTTTGATTCCCGCATCTCGCGTAGCGTCCGATTTGCGATCTTAAAGTCGCTTATGTCCGTATTTCCTCGCGCCATCCGCACCGCTGTCGTGATCATTTCAGCCAGAAGCGCCTTATCACTCACGCTGCTTAACCCATCAACAAGATCGAGAATCTTCTTATCCAACTCACGCTCCCCCGTTGATCCGACGAAAGAATGCGCAACATTAGATACCACTCCTCCGGTAAAATCCCCCCTCTTGGGAATCTCATGCGCTTGAACCTTCTTAATCACGCCTGAGCTTGAGCAAAGAAATATCATCTGACAAACCTCCACTCTTGAAAACTCGGCGGATACGCATCACCTTCTTTCCGTGGCTAAGACCAATACAGACGACATCCGCATCGATGGCATTGATCCCCTAATCTCTCCTGCTGTCCTTTCCTATTACCTTCCCATGACGGAAAAGGCGGCCACTCTCGTTGCAGAGTCTCGTCAGCAGACCGAGGATATCCTTTCTGGAAATGACGATCGCCTTCTTGTTGTCGTTGGTCCCTGCTCGATTCACGATCCATCCGCCGCGCTGGAATACGGCGAGCGCCTCAAAGCTTTAGCTGCCCGTTACAAGGATGACCTTCACGTCATCATGCGCGTTTACTTTGAAAAGCCACGCACCACCGTCGGCTGGAAAGGCCTTATCAACGACCCTCACCTTGATGGCTCTTTCGATATTAACCGCGGCCTCCGCTTCGCTCGCGAACTCCTCCTCCAACTTGCCGAAATGGGGGTGCCTGCGGGAACCGAGTTCCTCGATGCGATCTCTCCACAATATGTGGCCGACCTCATCGCGTGGGGCGCAATCGGAGCACGCACCACTGAGTCACAAGTTCACCGTGAACTCGCTTCTGGGCTTTCTATGCCCGTTGGCTTTAAAAACGGAACTGGCGGATCAATCCAAATTGCGCTTGATGCTATCGGAGCGTCTTCTCAGCCACACCATTTTCTCTCCGTGACGAAACAAGGAGTCTCCGCCATCGTCACCACCGCCGGCAATAAGGCCTGCCATCTCATTTTACGCGGTGGTAAAAATGGCCCGAATTATTCACGCGAAGCGATTGAAGAAGTTACCGTAAAACTTCGTGAAAATAATCTCCCTGAGCAGGTCATGATCGACTGCTCTCATGGGAACTCAAATAAAGATTACCGAAACCAGCCCAAAGTTGCAGAAAGCCTCTGCGCGCAAATGGCTGCTGGCGCGACTGACATCGCAGCGGTAATGATTGAGTCGAACATTATCGAAGGGAATCAAAAGATCCGCGATAATATGACTTACGGGCAATCTGTCACTGATGCCTGCATCAATTGGCAGACCACTGAGGAAGTCCTCGAAGCGTTCTCACAAGCGGTGCAAAAACGACGTGCTGTGACGTAAGCTTTACTTCTTTTGTTTGTCGATCTCGAGCTTCACAGGCTCAGCTTTCTCAACCACTTCGATAGGGCTTACCTGCTGCTTGTGAAGGTCTCCAACGGCTAAACAGAGGAGATTGTAATTGTGATTTAGAACAGCGGGAAAGGTCACCCGACCTGGTTCTTTCACGTTCTCGCGGAAAATTTTTGAGGAAAGATTCGTCACCATATCGAGCCCTACTTTAGCGGCACGATCTAAGCCGGCGGCCTTCGCACTGAACTTACCAGTATCGGTAATCAGATCACTGGTGATACGGCGTCCTTGGAGCGCAATGGAGCTTCGAGCGGATTCGACCGATCCATCAGCACGGAAAGTGACTTCTAAGCTCGCATGATCGTCACTCGCTAACATGCCACGGAGATGATCGATTCTCAGAGAAATGAAAAGCCCACCATTGAGGATCGGAGTCACCTCGGGCTTCCAAGTGCGATACTTACTCCCAGAGCGCTCAAACTCAGCATACTTTTGCTTTTTGCCATCCCAACCGCCAAGCGATATCCCAAATCGATCCACATGAACCATCGGAGCAGCAACAGCATTCACCATCATAAAAATGGTCACGTGAATGAGAGCGAAGAAAGTATTCATAAATGCACTGTCCCTATTTGATACGAAAGTTTCTTAACATTAATTCAATAAAAATGGCCGAATCACTTCCAACAGGTTTTAATGACATCAGTTCAAGCGAGTCCAGACTCTCTCTTTGTTTTTATGAAAACCAATAAGCTCAGCCGCTTTCTTAGCCTTGTTTTGAAGCATGATCCTGATCAGATCGGCCTAACTCTCGATTCCAAAGGCTGGGCTGAAGTTGACCATCTCATCGCTCAGCTCGCGGCACACGGAAAACGAGCCAACCATGACGATATCGACAAAGTCGTCGCAGCAGGTGACCAAGCTCGCTTCCGCTTTTCAGAAGATCGACTTAAAATTCGAGCAATTGAGGGACACTCTATCGATATTGATCTCGAACTCCCTCCTCTTGAACCACCAGAATTTCTTTATCACGGAACAGCCGAACGCTTCCTCAAGTCCATTCAAGTGAAAGGGCTCAATTCACGAAGCAAGCCGCACGTGCACCTCTCTGACGATCTTAAGGCGATCACTAAGGAAAGTCTTCAACTTGGAAAACCCGTCATCTTACTCGTCGAAGCAAAACGAATGTTCGATGATGGTTACGAATTCTTCCTTTCAGAAAGTGGAATCTGGATCACGAAAGAAGTCCCCTTTAGCTACATTGAGCGATCGAATTAAAACCAACCCGCATCCACCGAGTAGCGCTCGCGCAAGCTCTCTGCGATAATCTCAACGGGGGTTCCTAGCTGAGTTTTCTCATAAATCTTCGGCTGCGCTTTTTCGTAAACCCGAATGCAGCCAAAACTACTGCGTGTCCGCTTCTTAAAATGACCGACGTGCATCCCCACGCCATCCCAAGTGAGACGCATCCAGTAAGGCATCGAAATCCCTTCATAAATAACTCCTTCCGGCGGTGGCCCATCATGCTCCCAAGCTTTCTCAATAACGACTTTTCCCGTCGCCTCATCGACATATTTTCCATATCGGTTCGAGCGTTTTGTCTCGAGCCTCTCCAGAATCTCAAACGTTCCCTGCGGAGTTTCCTTACCCGGCACCCCAGTCGCGATGTCAGTGACGAGCACTGCTTCATCCTTTTCATTCACGAGCCACGCTTTCTGGTCCCAAAGTGAAACCTTGATTGAAGCATTTTCCACTGTGAGTTTCCGATAAGCTCTTCCATCCACCTGATACCCCAACGGATCAGAAGAAGAGACCACACACGAGCTTAGCAGCACCGCGAGGAACAAAAGAACACCGTATTTCACCAGCCCAGCTTGCCTCGGCACTTTAACCGAACAAGCCTGAAAAGCGCGCGATGTCACTGCTGAGTAATCACCCAGCGCATACTAATAGCTCCTTGGACATCATTCGGAGCAAAGGCCTTCAACTGACCCCCTGCTGTTTCGATCGTCACGCCTTCGGAGGTCCAGTTTTCGAGATCAGTGGTATATTCTGCTACGTAGCTCAATCCAGGCTGGAGAGCCCCTCCCGGAGCAGCGAAACAAAA
>JBDNAW010000037.1:0-58575 GCA_039768255.1 Akkermansiaceae bacterium
ATTCTTCCGTTTTTTCAGGTGAAAAGAGCGGGAATTTCAACGAGGATGCTCCGAATCTCTGAGCGAATTTGAGACGGAAATTTCTCTTTTCCGATTGAGTGCGGCTCCCGCTCCCTTGTGGCAGAACCGCACAACGAATCGTAAATCCTTTTTGAGTTGGATGATGGTAGGTAACGGTCGCTGGAACTTCAGGGGACTCTTCACGAGTGTCTTTACGAAGGTATAGCCCTTCTGGACCAAAGAGATTTTCCGTAGATGTCTCTATGAATACAGAAGGAGCTTTTTTGAAGGATTCAGCAAAAAAAAATCGGTGCTCTTCTTTCTTAAAAACCGTTCGATCCATTGAAACATCAACCCACTCAGGCCAACCAGTCGGCCGTTCTTGCGCTAGAATCTCCTCTGGCGTTGGGAGAGGTGAAGCAGTAGCGTCAATCTGAACTACGAATGAGAAAATTATGAGGCTTATTACCTTATCTACCCCAGAGAGAATCTTCACAGCGATATTCATCTTATCCACAAATAAAGAACAACCTAAACAGCTCTTATTCAAGACTTCATTTCACCTATCTTTCTCACTCAAAGATATCTTATACATCCAACTAGCAACCGCCTCCGCACTCTCGACACCCGCAGCTTCTCTACCAATCACAACCGGTTGCTCTTCTTCGCTCACGTTATCTCTCCCATGCGAGCCTCTCACCAGACTTGCATCGAGCGGGATGACATCCATGAGGGTTCGGAAGCCGAGTTTCTTTTTCGCTAAGAATTTTGCGATTTTGAGAGGGGGGAACTTGATCTCGGGATCGAGGAAAAGCTCGACCGGATCGTAGCCCGGCTTGCGGTGGATATCGATGCACCTTGCGTAATCAGGAGCTTTGTCATCATCCATCCAGAAGTAGTAGGTGAACCACGCGTCTTCTTCTGAGACCGCAACGAAGTCCCCTCCCCGTTCTTTTCCAATGCCGTCGCCCCAGAGGTCGTCGGCTTCGCGTATTTCTTCAACGCCATCGACTGCTTTCACCACTTCGCGAACGTCCTCGGTAATGGCTGGGTCATTGATATAAACGTGAGCCACTTGGTGGTCTGCCACCGCGAAAGCTTGGCATCCGCCGCAGTCGAGAGTTTCAAGACCGAGCTCATCTTTCACTTGAATCCATCCCTTTTCACGGAAGATCCGGTTGAGGTGAATCGGTTTTGAGACTTTCGAAATGCCATACTCGGAGAGAACGAGGACTTCGACTCCTTGAGTCTCAAAAAACTCGATGAGATCGCAAGTGACGTGATCAATCGCGAGATATTCCGCATCCATCTCCGGTGCTCCAGGACCGTATTTCTGAAGGCCGTAGTCGAGATGCGGGAGATAAACGAGATTGAGATCAGGTTGATCTCTCTGCTCAATCCACTTCGCGCTTTCCGCGATCCACTTCGAGGAATCAATTCCCGCACGCGGGCCCCAAAAGGCAGGGAAGGGAAAGTCTCCAAGGTCAGCTTTCATCTCCTCGCGCATTCCCATCGGTTGGGTGTGAATGTCGAAAAATTTTCGACCATCCGCAGGATAAAGCGGACGCGGGGTCGCGGAAAACTCAGCGGAAGAATACATGTTGTACCACCAGAACATCTTAGCAGTCTTACGATCTGCAAACTCAGGCTGCTCCCAGATTTTTGAGCCTTTCACGAGATGGTTGCTCTGCTTCCAAAACTTCACCTCTGCGGCTTCACGATCATACCAACCGTTTCCCACAATCCCGTGTTCACCAACGGGCTTACCGGTGAGGTAAGAACTCTGCGCCGTACAGGTCACGGCTGGAAAGGCTGGCTTAAAGCTCTGAACCTCCGTCTTTTGGGACCACGCTTTAAGACGCGGCATTTCGGCAAGCACCGACTTGGTGAGCCCGACGACATTGAGAACCGCGACTCGCTTTTTCATACCGCTAGTTTTTTTCATGCCACCGCGAGGAAACGTTCCTTCAGTTCCTCAGCGCATTGCTCCCAAGTCGCTTCATCGATCTCGTGCACATCCACACCTGTGCCAGCAGCTGAAAGAAGAAGAACGGTGAGCTTACCCCCGAGATGCTCACGGAACTCCTCGAGCCCATTGAAGACGCGACGCTTGCCATTAGGATCACGAAGATCCAGCGCCTCATGCCAAAGCGGAAGATCCAGACCTTCGATGACTTTAAGAACACGCTCCGCTTCTGACATTTTAAGCATCCCAATCTGAGCGGCGTAAAGGGTATCAAGTGCGACTCCGACCGAAACGGCTGCGCCATGCGTGAGTTGAAAATCTGTGAGCTGCTCAAGCTTATGCGCCGCCCAGTGACCGTAGTCGAGCGGACGACTACTCCCGAGCTCGAAAGGATCCCCACCAAGTGCAATGTGCCGCGCGTGATGCACGGCGGAACGCTGGACCGCTTCTTCGATCGTCGCTTCATCGAGAGCACGAAGCGCGGTGACATTGTCCTCGAGCCAAGAGAAGAACTCACCATCCTTCACGAGCGCCACTTTAACCGCCTCAATGAGACCTTCGCGTCGGGTCTGTTCAGGCTGAGTGTGGAGGAATTGGAAATCGTTTACCACGGCATACGGCACAGCGAAGGCACCGATGAAATTCTTCTTACCGAAAGCATTAATACCATTCTTCACGCCCACTCCGGAATCGTCCTGAGAGAGGGTCGTAGTCGGGAAACGCACGAGACGAATCCCTCGATGCCCAGTCGCTGCCGCGTATCCGATGACATCGAGAAACGCTCCTCCTCCAATCACGAAGAGGTAGGAATGACGATCAATATGATGTTTCTCAATCGCCGCCATCGCGGCATGGTAAACTGAGTCATCTCGCTTTGCATCCTCTGCGCCTGCGAGCCATTCCACTCCGGCGAGCCGAATGCCATCAAGATCAGAGAAGCAATCCTGCACCTCCGCTTCGAGAGTCGGAAAGTGCTCAAGCAAGCCATTCTCGATAAATACGAGAGCCTTGCTCGCTCCTCGGGTTTCGAGGAGCTCGCTCAAGAGTGGATTCCCCGGAGAAAAAGCTCCTCGGGTAAACCGAATGCGGTGGCGGAAGCTCACCTGAATGTCAAAATCCTCGCCGGACGTCATAAATCTGATGAATGGATAGTTTAACTTACGGAGAATTGCCACTGATTCTTAGGCGAGTATTGTGATTTCCATGGAAATTACTTCTCACTTTGAAGGCCGCTTTCTCTCAGTCCGCGAAATCGACGAATGGGAATTCGCCACTCGCCCAAATGCTACCAGCGTTGTGGGCATTCTCGCCTTCACTGAAAATGATGAAATCATTCTCGTGGAACAGTTCCGCAGACCGGTGCAATCACACGTCATGGAAATTTGTGCCGGATTGGTTGGCGATGAGCCGGAATTCGAAGGTGAATCGCTCATGGATACCGCTGCACGGGAGCTTTTGGAAGAAACAGGCTACGTCGCTGAATCGATCACGCCCCTACTTTCATCACCTACTTCAGCAGGCATGACTGATGAAATGACCCATCTTTTCCTCGGCACTCAGTGCCGGAAAGAAGGTCTAGGCGGTGGAGTCGCAGCGGAAGATATTACGACTCACCTCGTTCCTCGCGCTGAACTCTTTTCCTTCCTTAAAAAATCAGAGCAACGAGGCGTGATGACTGACTTCAAAATTTTCGCTGCGCTCGCAGCCGCATCCCGCTAAGATTCTCTGATTATTTCGTCACATTTCTGTATAACAAGCGATCAAGACACGTAAACTATATTAATTAACATGAAGCGTCTTCTGCCACTTATTGTTTCTCAACCGTTCTTCGCCCTATCAGCGGAGCTTCCAGAGAAAGTGGACTTTAATGATCACGTCCAGCCGATCCTTTCCGAGTATTGTTACCACTGCCACGGACCCGACTCATCGACTCGTGAACCAAAGAAAGCCCCACTTCGGTTTGACCGCGAGGAATTCGCCTTCGAGCTGCGTCAAAATGGCAAACCGGTGATTGTAAAAGGAGATGCTAACGCCTCTGAACTTATTCAGCGCATCATCGATCAAGATGACCCGATGCCACCTCAAGATGGGACCTCACACAAACCCATGCTCACACCCGACAAGGTAGCGATTCTCAAGAAATGGATCAACCAAGGAGCCGAATACGAAGAGCACTGGGCCTTCATCAAACCATCTCAACCCACCATCCCAGACCGAAAATGGGGACACAATGAAGTCGATGCCTTCATTGCAAAAAAACATCAAGGACTCGGACTCAAAGCGAACGCCCCAGCTTCAGCACATCGCGTCCTGCGCCGCCTCACCTTCGACATCACCGGACTTCCACCAACGACCGATGAGGTTCGTGAGTTCGAAATTCTTGCCGCGCAAGACCTCAACACAGCTGTCAAATTAACCACTGAAAAACTGCTTCAAACAAATGCCTATGCCGAGCATTTCGGACGTCACTGGCTCGATGCCGTTCGCTACGGTGACACCCACGGAATCCACATCGATAACTATCGCTCCATCTGGCCTTATCGAAACTGGGTCATTGATGCCTTCCGTGAGAATAAATCCTTCAAAGATTTCACCATCGAGCAAATTGCCGGAGACCTCCTTCCAAACGCCTCTCTCGATCAGAAAATCGCCACCGGATACGGCCGCTGCATGCCAACCACTGGAGAAGGTGGCGCGATCGCAGAAGAATATAATGTGATTTATGCTAAAGATCAGGTCGAGACCACCTCAGCAATCTGGCTTGGACTCACCACGGGGTGCGCCGCTTGTCATGATCATAAATTCGATCCCATTTCCCAAGCAGACTTCTATGCTCTGACCGCTTATTTCCGGAACACCACCATGGGAGCCATGGATCGCAATTCCGCGGAGCATCCTCCGAACGTCTTTGCTCCACTGAACGAAGACCGCGCTCGCTGGAGCAATATTGATACTGATATTACAAAAGCCAACGATGCGCTCACGGCACGCCGTAAAAGCCAAGAAATCCGCAGTGACTTCAACACATGGGCGATCAAAAACGGAACGACACCACTTTCGAAAAAAGTCTCCACCGCTGAGATCTCCATCCCTCTTCTCCTCCAAGGAAAAAAAATCACCGCTGAAATCGATGGTGAAGAGCAAACCTTCCATATTGATAAAAAAATCAAGCCTCTCGATGCCCCAGACTTCGGGAAAGTGCCTCACCTTGACCGTGCCGTCGCTCTCGGAAAATTCGGAAACTTTTCCGGTAAAGATCAAGTCACCTTTGGAGGATTCGTTCGCCTTGAGGGAACCTTAAACGGACCACTCATCTCCAAGATGAACTCTCGTGACTCATACCGTGGTTGGGACATCTGGCTTGAGAACAATCGGATCGGATCACACATCATCGAGAAATGGCCAAATCGTGCGGCTAAGGCCATGACCGCGGAGCCACTATCTCCCGGAAGATGGCACCACATCATGATCACTTATGATGGAAAGGCTCCGGCTGGAGAGAACCTCGAAATCTTTATCGATGGCGTTTCTCAGAAGCTCAAATTCACACACAAGGCAAGTGGATTAGATCAGATCGAAACCGATGTTCCTGTCCGTCTCGCAAACCGAGATGGCGGCGCTCAGCTTAGCGGAGGAAAAGCAGCTCTCCATAGTTTCAAACTGTTCCGCCGAAAGCTCAATACCGATGAGATCAAAGCCGCGATGTCAGGAGATTCCATCAACGCCATTTTACTCACTCCTCTTGCCGAGCGCACCGAAGCTCAAAACAAGTCACTTCTCACACACTACACCAAGGCAATTGACCCCATATTTGCAAAACTCCGCAAGCAGCGAGACCAACTCCTAGCCGAGCAGAATCGCCTCCGTAAACGCGGCTCCAAAACTCTCGTAATGGAGGAAAAAAAGGGCCCCGCAATCGCTCATATTTTAGGTCGTGGAGAATACACCATTCGTGAGGAAAAAGTCTACGCCAATATCCCCGAACTCTTCCGCAATGGGAACGAAAAGGCCGAAGGGCAGAATCGCATCGATCTCGCAAATTGGCTCGTGAGCACAGATAACCCCCTCACTGCTCGTGTTACCGTAAACCGCATCTGGTATTACCTCCTCGGGCGCGGCCTCGTAGAGACTACGGAAGACTTCGGCATCATGGGCGCTCGGCCAACCCATCCTGAGCTCCTTGACTATCTCGCGGTTGAATTCATGGAATCGGGTTGGGATATCCAGCACATCATCAAACTCATCACCGCCTCCGCGACTTATCAGCTCTCGGATAAGGTCGAGTCCGCGCAACGGGAAAAAGACCCCACCAACCTCTACCTTGGTCGATCGTCACGTTTCCGCCTTGAAGCCGAGCAACTCCGTGATCATGCACTGGCCTCATCAGGTCTTCTTGTCGAAAAAGTCGGCGGTCCATCAGTAAAGCCTTATCAGCCGGAAGGCCTCTGGGAGGCTGTTGCGATGAACCAATCCAACACTCGATTCTACAAGCAAGATCAAGGAGATCACCTCTATCGCCGTTCACTCTACACCTTCTGGAAGCGGACTGCTGCTCCCGCGAGTATGGAAATCCTCAACGCTCCAACACGTGAATTCTTCTGTGTCCGTCGTGATCGCACCAACACTCCACTTCAAGCATTTGTGACTCTCAATGATGTGCAGTTCCTTGAAGCAAACCGCCACCTCTCCGCGAAAGCGATAAAATCTGGTGACTCTTTTGATCAACGCCTCGACTTCATCTCTCTCGCATTACTTGGCCGCACATTTAAAAGCGATGAGCGTGAGATCATTCGACATTCATTTAATCGACTTGCCAAGCGATACAAAAGCGATCCGGACCTCGCAAAACAACTCCTCAGCAATGGTGACTCCCCCGTCGATGAATCCATTGCCTACGCTGATCACGCTACCTGGATGATGGTCACCTCTCAAGTCTTCAACCTCGACGAAAACCTCACCAGATAAGAGCCATGGATTCCCTTCTCGATTACAACGCCGCCGTTTCACGCCGCCAGTTTTTCCGCAAGAACGGAACCGGACTCGGAATTGCAGCACTGAGCTCGCTTCTTCCAAACGCCGCTTCCGGACTCTCGAATACTTCTCTCCCTGACACGGTCAAAGCACTGGCTCCAAAGGCCAAGCGTGTCATCTACCTCTCGATGCTCGGAGCACCAAGTCAGCTCGATCTTTTCGACTATAAACCCGGTCTTAAAGGTAAGTTCGCTCATGATATTAAGGATTTCCTCAAAGAGCAGGGCCAGCGCCTCACCGGAATGACCGCAGGCCAGTCGAAATTTCCCGTTGCTCCTTCTGTTTTCAAATTCGATCAACATGGATCAAATGGAGCGTGGATTTCCGAGCTTCTTCCATACACCGCGAAGATGGTCGATGACATCGCGATTGTGAAATCGATGAGAACCGATGCGATCAACCACGAGCCCGCTAACCAACTCCTCTACACCGGAGATCAGAATAACGGCAAACCCTCCATCGGATCGTGGCTCTCCTACGGACTCGGCTCTGAAAACGAGGATCTTCCTACCTTCGTCGTTCTCCATGCTCAGCACACCGGCCCCGGTAACGTGCAAGCGATCTCCTCTCGCCTGTGGGGTTCGGGCTTCCTGCCTGGGAAATACGCCGGAGTTGCGCTTCGCTCAAAAGGTGACCCTGTTCTGTATCTCAAAGATGCTCCCGGCATTGATCGGCAAGTCCGTCGCGAGATGCTTGATGGCCTCAATGCCCTGAACCAAAAAGCCTACGAAATGGTTGGAAATTCCGAAACGCAGACACGGATCCAACAATACGAAATGGCTTTCCGAATGCAGGCTTCCGTCCCTGAGCTGACTCAGATGCAAGAGGAGTCCGAGCACATTTATGAAATGTATGGTGAACAATCGAAGACCCCTGGCTCCTACGCGAGTTCCTGCATTATGGCTCGGCGCATGCTCGAGCGAGGCGTAAAATTCGTTCAAATTTTTCACCGTGGTTGGGATCAACACGGAAACCTCCCAACTCACATCAAGCCTCAGTGTAAGGATATCGACCAACCTGGTTGGGCACTTGTGCAGGATCTCAAACAACGTGGCATGCTTGATGACACTCTCGTTATTTGGGGAGGAGAATTCGGACGCACCGTTTACTCACAAGGAACACTCAATGATAAAACCTATGGCCGTGACCACCACCCACGGGCCTTCACAATGTGGATGGCAGGTGGCGGAGTAAAAGCCGGTCAAGTTTACGGTGAAACTGACGAATATGGTTACAATATCACAGACCCTACAAAAAAGGTCGAAATCAGGGATCTCCACGCCTCAATGCTCCATCAACTAGGCATCGAGCACTCCCACTTCACCTACCAGTATCAAGGACTCGATCAAAAACTCACCGGCGTAAAGCCCGCAAAGATCATTCACGATCTCTTTGGCTAACTCGGAGACTCTTTACTTCCACCCACGGCCCAAACCGCTAGCTTTCTAAGCCATGAAGAAAGCTATTTCGCTCCTCTCCCTTTGCATTCTCTGTGCTGCAGCTAACGAGCGCCCCACTGTTGGCTCACTTGTTTCCCACGACCCATCCTTTTCCAAACTCATCGATCCCGATACCAAGATCGAGGTTTTAGCTTCTGGCTTCATCTGGTCCGAGGGCCCGGCTTGGGATAAGAAGCATCAGCACATCCTCTTCTCCGACGTCCCTCAAAACACCGTTTACCAGTGGTCTGAAAAGAAAGGGCTTTCCGTTTACCTCACACCTTCTGGATACACTGGCCCCGCCGAATATTCTAGTGAGCGAGGCTCAAACGGTCTCGCCTTCAACTCGAAAGGCCAACTCCTCTCCTGTGAACATGGAGATCGCCGTGTCTCTATCCTTACTCCGAACGGCGGTGGAAAAATGACCCTTGCCGACCGTGTCGATGGTAAACGCTTCAACTCGCCCAACGATCTCACTCTGCATAAAAATGGCAGCATTTACTTCACCGACCCTCCCTACGGTCTTCCACAGAAACAAAATGATCCAACTCGCGAGACTGACATCTTCGGCGTCTACCGCATCGCACCCAATGGGAAAGTCACCACCGTCATCTCAAACCTCGATCGCCCCAACGGTGTCACCCTCTCACCCGATCATAAAACTCTCTACATCGCACAATCCCACAAAGGAAAAGCATGGATTCTCTCCTATCCCGTCAAAGATGACGGTTCCCTTGGAAAAGAGAGCCTCCTCTTCGATGCCAACCCTCTTTCTGAAAAATATCCAGGCATGCCTGATGGACTCAAAACCGACACCAAAGGCAATATCTGGACCACTGGCCCTGGGGGAGTTCTTGTCATCTCCCCTGAAGGAAAACTCCTAGGACATATCCTCACCGGTAATCGCACCGCCAACTGCGGATGGGGTGACGATGGATCAACGCTTTACATGACGGCTGATTCCTATCTTCTTAGGATCAAAACAAAGGTTACCGGAAACGGCTTTTAATCTAAACTCCAAAAATCATGGCACACCGCAGCTCAGAAATCGTCAAAGACCTCGAATCAGAAATCATGGATGGCAGCCTCCTACCCGGCCAGCGTCTACCTTCCGAAGAGAAACTCTGTGACCGTTTCACCGTCTCACGGACCGTCATTCGTGAGGCAATCCAGCAACTGCGTGGCCGTGGACTCATCCGCACCTTAAAAGGATCAGGCTCCTACATTGCAGACCCTTCGCTAGAGACGCTTGCAGGTGCCATCGAGACCTATTCTGTCCTTTCCAATACCGACTCATATCTCGAGATCATGGATTTTCGGATCCTCCTTGAAACCGAGTGTGCTCGCCTCGCCGCACGAAATGCTGGAGAGCGTATGATCGAAACGATGGAAATGGCTCAGAAAAAAATGGGATCCTGCATTGGTGATCGTAAACGCTTCAGCGCGGCGGACATCGCCTTCCACCTCGCGATCGCGGCCGCTTCAAAAAACAACCTATACGCCACCGTGCTTTCAGGATTAGAAAAACCTTCTATCGACTACGCTAACACCAATCGCGGAGATAGTAAGTGGTATGAAAAAGTGATCGAGACCCACGATGAGATTCTCGAGGCGATCAAATGCGCTGATAGCCTCCGTGCTGCTACCGCAATGAAAAACCACCTTCTCCTCTCAAGACGACACTACGTCGACCTTGAGGCGCACGACTAATCAGTCCGGAAAAACAATCGCTCGGTGTGCATCAATGATCGTGCGATCATTGACATGGTAACGGATCCCCTTCGCAAGAGCTGATCGCTCGCAGTCCCGTCCTAAGCGGATGAGATCATGCACCGAATGGTGATGCATCACTCGTTCCACAGACTGCTCAATAATCGGTCCAGCATCCAGCTCAGCGGTGACGTAATGACAAGTCGCACCAATGAGTTTCACGCCACGCTCGTATGCTTGGCGGTATGGATTTGCCCCGATGAATGCCGGTAAAAAACTGTGATGAATATTGATCATGCGGCCACTGTATTTCTCACACATCCAGTCAGGCATAATCTGCATGAAACGCGCGAGCACCGCTAATTGAACCTCTTGTTCTACAAGCAGCGCATCAATTTTTTCAAAGCCTGCCTGCTTATCCTCCTTCATCTCAACGTAGTGAAATGGAATTCCTGCATTCTCTGCAATCTCTCGGCAATCCTCCCGGTTCCCGATCACGGAGGTGATTTCGACCGGCATCTCACCGAGTTTGGTACGCCAGAGAATCTCATTGAGACAGTGATCAGTCTTGGTCACCAGAACGGCTGTGCGCATTTTATAAGGCAAACGGCGGAAGTGCCAATCAGCCTCTAAGGACTCCCCGAGACCAACAAACCCAGCCATAAAATCTTCTGGAGAAACCTGAAGAGCAGAAGTGTCGATCGCGAGACGCGCAAAAAATTTACCGCGCTCAGAATCAGAAAATTGATTAAACTCCACAAGGTTGGCATCAGACTCCGAAGCGTAGCGGGCAATCTTTGCCACCACACCGGGTTTGTCCAAGCAGGAGAGTTTTAGGATGAGTCCTTCGCGCATGAGAGCTGGTGTGTGAACAAATTCACTCGGAAATTCAAGCGTTCTATTGCGGGGCTAGAGCAAAGCAGCCCTCTTTCGAGCGGCTTTCAAAAACTGGGAAACGAGCTGCTTCGGTTCTCCTTGATAAATGACACCTATCACAAGTGGCGGGAAACCTTTAAGTGGAATTGCTTTCAGCTCTTTGGGGAGTTTGACCCCAGGAATCATCAACCCAAGACCGACTCCAAAGCCACGCACAACGTAATCACGAATCACTTCCATCGAGTTCACTTCAACACTGGTTCCCCAAGTGATGCGTTCTTTTTCAAACTGGTGCTGAAAAAGCTGCTGAAGCACCTCATGTGGAGGAAGACCGATGAGAGGATCTTTTCCTACAAAGCGTTTTGGATTATATGGATCTTTCTCAATAAGCTCTTTCATTGATTTCGCCTTCATTGACTTCGGGATAAGCAAAGCAACTGGGATCTCTACCAGCGGTTCCGAACGAAGACCGTCTGCCAATTTACCAGCGAGCACGCTCACTGCGACATCAACTTGCTGTGTCGTCAAAAGATGATGAACATCGGAAGGATCTACCTCCTGAAGAGAGAGGCGCAGATTCGGTTCTTGGGTCTTTAAATCCGTCAGGACATCGGGGAGGTGATTTCGCAGAGTGGAGGCAGAAGCGGCGAGGCGGAGGTGCCGACTTTCTTCTCCTTTGAGCTGGTCTTCGACATCTGAGAGCCGAGAGAAAAAGGGGTAGCAAAAATCATAAAGCTCCTCCCCTGCTGGGGTGAGGGCAAAAGGGCGGCGATTAAAAAGCTTCACTCCAAGATTTTTTTCCAGCTGTAAAAGCTGACCACTGACTGCCGGTTGCTGAATTCCGTATGGCATCTTCCGAACGGCTGCCGTGATCCCTTCATATTTCGCCACATAATAAAAAAGCTCCAGATGGTGAATGTTCATCGAGCCAATCATACCGCGCCAAATCATCACCTCAATCAATGAATTAGAAATAATGATCGATGCGACTGGGTTACTAAGACGTGGTATATTTTTGAATCGTGAATTCAAACCCATCGCTCACCTCTCGACTTACGCGTGCTGAACTCGATCTTCGCGCGCTTCATGAAGAGGCCCGCCGACTCGGGATCACCCTCTCCGAAATCAAAGATCTCCTAGAGCAGGAAAAGGCGATTCCCAAGCGGGCCGTGGCGAAAGTCGAAGAGGTTCAAAAAGAGCCGACACCTCAGCCGCCCGCTCAACCCATGCTTAAAAAACTCAAGGCTGATCCTGGGCTCGTTGCCACTGATCGTGAGAAAAAGGAGAGCGAGAAACCCGCTCCACCTGTATTAAAGACCCCAGTTTACTCTGCGCAGCTTGAGATGGAATTGGGGCGCGTCTGGTCTGTCCGTTTGGGAATTGTGCTGCTCACGACCGGACTCGTTTTCCTCAGCAGTTATACTTATAAAAACTGGATTTACGATCTCAGCCCCAGTGTTCGACTCGGTCTTCTTTACCTTGTAAGCTTTGTGCTCACTGGTGGCGGGCTCTTCTGTGAACGTTGGAAGAACTCCCTCAAAACTTACGGCCGAATCGTCGCAGCAGGAGGGCTGGCCGCGACTTACTACACCAGTTATGCCGCATATAATGTCGAGCCACTCAAGGTGATTGAATCGCCAGTGAGCGCTTCGATCTTACTCCTACTCACCGCTGGATTTTGTGGGGGTGTCTCACTATCGCGGAACTCGCGCTTGATGCTAGGAGCCAGCGCCGCCTTAGCTTTTTACAGCCTCCTCTTAAATCCGGTCGGCTGGATGGTCGGGCTTTTTGCACTCGTGCTCAGTGCCGGAGCTTGTGCTGTTGGACGCTTAAAAGAGTGGAGAGAGCTTTTCTTCATCAGCATTATCGGGAGTTACGCCTGCTACGGTTGGTGGGAATTGAGTCTCGACTCTCTTGCTCCGGCAGCGCCTTTCTTTCTCGTCGCCTTTTGGCTTCTTTTTGTCTCACTCTCATTTTTTGAGAAATTTAAAGAACACGCCATTTTCTGCGGCCTGAACCATGCGGCTTTCACCTTTCTCTACTCCTTCAATCTCCAGAGCCAAGACTGGATCGAAGGCCATTGGATATTCTGCCTCATCTTCGGTACCATTCTGCTGGCGATCGGAATTTTGACTCGTCAGAAATTGCCGAAGAATTCGATACTTCTACACCTCACCAAAGGCCTCTCCTTTGTCACGCTAGGGATCATTTTAAAACTCTCAGGTCATGCCCTCTTCATGACTTTGCTCTTCGAGGCCGTCATGCTCAGTGCGATCCAGCTCAGAGTAAAACACATCGTCGTGAAGGCAGCTTCTCTCACGGTCGCAGTAATCGCTATCTTGACTGGATCTCATTACGGAATGCCAGCTCCTCCCATTGCGTGGTTTTTTACCGGGCTTCTCTGGGGAGCCTTTGGACTCTTACAGCGCCTCGCAGACCCTCCAGAAAAGGCAGAAACCAATCACATCCTCGGGCTGATTGGCTACACCGGGCTCTTTCTCGCAATGATCTTTGGCACGGCAAGAAACGTGAATCCCGAACTGATCATACTGAGCTTGGGAGGGATCGGCTTAGTGGTGACACTCCTAAAAAAATGCACAGTCAACCTGAACTACCTCATTGATTTCTACTTGGTCGCTCAAATCATCATGATCATCGCCCTGAGCATGCTCTTTGGCTTCAGCCAAGATCCACTCGTTTTTTTGATCGGGTTCATCTTTACGATGACAGCTTCCTTTCTTCATCGGGACACGTGGCTACGAGCAACCGATGATAAGATTCGAGAATTCGAAAAGCACTTCGCATCGCTTCACTACGGGTTCTCGATTATTTTGCTCGGTATTTCCGCGCATTTCGGGATTGAACATCATGATGCCAGAATGGTTACCGCATACGCGATTCCACTTGCTGGAGTTCTTCTCGCTACCCAAACGCGTTGGTGGATTCACGCGGTCTTTCCATACCTTGCTTACCTCTGCCTCCCTCAGGTGATCGTCTTCGAAACCGCTCCCCTCTCCATCGGACTTCTAATCCTCGTCATTCAACTCGTGGCGCTTCGGAAATGGGACAGCTTCAAAATGGGTTCTTTATTGGAACCACTCACTTTCTTAATTTCCGCGATCACTGGCTTTTTCTGGATGGCTTCACTTTCCAATGAAACGCATGATGTGATGCCTCTGATGGCGTGGGCTGGTGTCGGAATACTTTTATTAGACCGGCTCTACTCACGATCTTTGGTGACCTTCTCCGCGACTCCCTTTATCATCTTCGGTGTGATCGGGAGTTTGATTTTGAATATTTTCAACGGTCGTTCTGACAGCTTACCTTACTTGGCTATTTTGCCGGTGATCGCCCTCCATCTCTGGTCGAGCTTCCGCGAACGCAAACCCAGCCATCACATCTTCGGTATCTTATCCCTTCTGTGGCTCTGGCTTCTCGTATCAAATAATGTTGGGAGTGAAAACTACTCAGCCAGCTGGGCCGTTCTTGGAACACTTTCTCTTCTGACAGGACTCATTTTGAAAAGCCGCCACTTTCGAATGGTCGCATTGGTGATCCTTGGCTTTAGCCTCGGCCACGTGATGTTCATCGACCTCGGGAAACTCGATCCTTTTCCGCGTATCCTGAGCTTCATCACACTCGGGGTGGGACTCCTTGGGCTCGGTTTCGTCTACAACCGATGGCAGGAAAAGCTTAAGACTATCTTGTAAATGTCACGTCTGGTCATCCATCGTGATCAAAAAGCGCCTTACGTTCCCTTGAGAATAATCAGGCGTTTTTTTCTCCATAAAAAAACCGATGAAGGAATCTCTCCCCCCACCGGTTTTTGAAATCTGGAGGTCGCAAACTAGACAGTCATCACTTCCTTTTCTTTCGCATCAACGAGTTCGTCGATTTGCTTAACGAACTTGTTGGTGAGATCTTGCACGGACGCTTCATAATCGCGCTGACCATCTTCGGTGATCTCATTGTCAGCCTTCATTTTCTTTCCCGCGTCCATGCCATCCTTACGAGATGCTCGAATACGGACGCGGCCTTCTTCAGCCATCGCCTTCACCGATTTCACAAGCTCAACACGGCGTTCTTCGGAAAGCTCAGGAATAGGAAGGCGCAGCTTCGTTCCTTCGTTCACAGGATTGAGACCGAGTTTACTCTCACGGATTGCTTTATCGATATCTTCGGTAGTGGAAGGATCAAAAGGAGAGATAACCAACATGCGAGGCTCGGGAGTGGTGATCACGGCGAGTCCTTTAAGCTTCATCACACTTCCGTATGAGGGAACATTAACATCAAGATTCTCTACTAATGCGGGAGATGCTTTTCCGGTCCGGATCGTGGTGAATTCCTGAGTGGTGTAGTCCACTGCTTTCTGCATCGCGTCTTCGACATTCATTAATGCTTCTTCTGAGTCCATGGTTCTGAGTCTGGGTTGTTGGTAAAAAAATTAACGGTGCACGATGGTTCCGATATTATTTCCGGCAAGTGCGGTACGGATGTTTCCTGGTTCTTCAAGATCGAAGACGATGATCGGGATATCGTTATCCATACAAAGACTAAAGGCCGTAGAATCCATCACTTTGAGTTCCTTCGAAATGGCTTCTGAAAAGGGCAGAGAAGAATAGCGCACCGCGGAGGAATTTTTCTTTGGATCAGAATCGTAGACTCCATCAACCATCGTTGCCTTAAAAATAACATCGGCTTGCATCTCACTCGCACGGAGCGCCGCCGTTGTATCAGTCGAGAAGAACGGGCTGCCTGTTCCAGCGGCGAAGATGACAACCTTTCCTTTGGTGAGTTGAGCTGAAGCCTTCCGGCGAATGAAGGGCTCCGCGACGTTGTTCATCTGGATGGCGGAGTGGACGTTACATTTTACGCCTTCCGCTTCGAGCGCAGCCTGAAGAGCGAGAGCGTTCATCACCGTGGCCATCATTCCCACGTAATCTGCAGTGGCGCGATCCATCCCTCGCGCGCTCGCGCTCGCTCCACGCCAGAAGTTTCCGCCACCTACTACGATGGCAAGTTCGACTCCTGTTTCTTTTTTAGCTGCTGCGATTTCACTCGCGATCCGGTTTACGATTTCCGGTGAGATATTATCGGTGCTACCAGCTTCACGCAGGGCTTCTCCAGAAAGCTTGAGAATTACCCGTTTGAAATTTCGAATCTCTACCAAATCGCTCATATTTTGCTAGAGCTGATACAAGCAGGGTGACCGCGCAGGGGAAAGGGAAATTCCTGAGGAAGGTCATTTCCCTGCCTCAAAAGCAGTTGCAAGGTTTTTCAGAGAGGCATTCATCTCGGTAAGGCCAGTCACCTTGATCGCTACTTTTTGGGTTGTTTTTGCCTCCAAATAATAGGTGTTAAGAGTGTCTTTCACTGCTTGGATCGCGAGTGAGAGAATGGTGCGCACAGGAAGCTCGACCTTCTCCGGGATTTTCAAATTCGTGAGATCAAAGGTGCAGAGGAAGGCCGCATCGGTCATTCCGGAGTCGAGGGTGATTCCACAGAGCACGAGAAGATTGGCCTCGGGCACCTTGTAAGACGCTGGCCCAGGAAGCTGATGAGGCTGAGCGATTTGCTCAATTAAGCCCTCAGGAAGCGCTCCTACCACCACCGCTGGAAATTGAGAAACACGCGCTTGAATCACCTCGTCATCAAATTTTTCCCCAACATCGGTACCATGCAGAGAAAGCGCTTGAAAAATCGGATGCACTTCGTGCGTGACACCAAAAGCCCAACACGAAGAAAGTAAGAGAAGAAGTAGCGCTTTCATCTATTCTTATATGATAAATCAAACACCCAAAAAAGCACCCTTTTTTAGCTGAGGCCGTATTCTAACTGATCGCCATACCCTCGCAAAAATGACCCAGCATCCATACAGGCCTTTCCTTCCGGCTGGACCGCCTCAAGAATGAGGGAGCCATTTCCACAGGCAACCTCAAGAGATTTATCTTCATTTTCTAGAAGTGCGCCTGGCTTACCTACCCCCTGACCAACTCGAGTTTGGGGGAAAATTTTCAAGCGCTTCCCAGAAAACTCAGCGAACGTTCCAGGCCAAGGATGGTAAGCGCGGATGAGTCGTTCGATCTGCTCAGCTGGATCATTCCAATCAATGCGTCCATCATCTCGGAGAAGTTTGGGCACGTAAGTCATTGCCGACTCATCCTGCACCGCTCCAACACACTCTCCGTTCTCTAAAAGGGAAAGCGCCTCAAGTAAGGCCTTGGGAGCAACTTCGGCTAAACGGTCGTGTAACTCACCTCCTGTTTCGTTCGGGTGAATCGTCAGCTCCTGTTTCAGGATGACATTTCCAGCATCAAGCTTTTTGACGACATGAATGACACTCCATCCTGTTTGAGTGTCCCCTTCACGAATCGGTCCCTGCACACAGGAAGCACCACGATATTTCGGGAGCAAGGACGCATGAAGATTAATGATTGCCTTAGCCGGAATCTCAATCAGCGATTGCGGGAGAATTTGCCCATAGGCCATCACGACGATGATCTCCGGATTCCACTCTCGGATTTGCGCGAGCGCGGTCTCTTCACCAACCCTCTCCGGCTGAATGACTGGTATCTCAGCCGCATGCGCCATCTCCTTCACCTTAGGTGCGGTGAGGATTTGCTTACGCCCTACAGGACGATCTGGCTGAGTCACGAGTCCGGCAATTTCGTGACCACTGGAAATTGCCGCAGCAAAACTCGCTTCTGCGATTTCCCCTGTGGCCATAAAGATGAGACGCATTAAATAGTCTGGCTTGCGATTTCTTGGTAGACCTCAAGGGTTTGAAGTCTCGCTAAAATATCATAGAGCACCTTTGCGGGAGATTGGGTGGCATCGATATCACAGCAAATTTCATTCGGGTAAAAATCAAGGATCGGCTTGGTCGCTGCCTCGTAGGTCTTAATGCGATTCTGAATCACCTCTTCACTCGCGTCATCAAGTCGATGCTCTTTCAGCGCGCGCTTACGCATCCGACGTGCGAGTTCGTCACGGTCAGGACAGCTTAGATGAAAGACTTGATGAATCGTAACATGCTTTTTCAGCATCTCAGATTGCACAACATTACGAGGGATGCCATCGAGCACGAGAATATCGACCTCAGGCTTATATTGGTGAGTCGCGATCCGGCTCTCCATCTGGTTTACCCAGAGTTCAACCGTCAACTCATCAGGAACCAGCTCACCGCGCTTGGAATACTCCACAAATTTTTGTCCCAGCTCCGTCCTCGTATCGAGAGCACGGAAAATGTCACCACTCGCGTAGTGATAGAAACGTGGGATCTGCCCAAGAATACTACCCTGAGTTCCCTTTCCGGACCCCGGTGCGCCCAAAAATAAAACGGCTGGCTTCAATGACTCGCTCATCTGCGCTCAGTCTTGGCAAACTCTCCGCTCGTCACAATGCTAAATCACGCGATATTTTACTCATAAAAGCTTACCCAAAACCAATACAAGAGCACCGGAAAAAGAAGTGCTAAATCCACCCATAATCTCCGTGCATCTTGGTCGAAATGATCGCGGAATTTATTCAGGAGATACATTCCTGCTGCTCCAATCATGATGGCATAGTAAAACGGTTTGTTAAAAGAATCACCATTCGTCGAGCAATACATCGCAATCCCTCCAAGCAGCAACGTCGCAGTCCCGATGAGCGCCATTGCATCATCTCCATCTTCACCATTGAGTTCCCAGAAATCGATCGCCGTCATATTGATCACACAGAGACCTCCAAACAGAAGAACCTCCAAGGAAAAGACCCATTCCGAGAAATTATAAATCGGAGAATACGCATGAACTCCTGCTGCCACCCCATAGGTGAAAGTCATCCCCGCGATCGTGTTTTTCAACAAGCCCGTATGGTGATCCCCCTTTTGAAATAAGGTCACCACAAAATAGCAAATGACCAAAAAGAAGACAAAAATACCGTAAAGCAGCACCTTTTGCGAAAGGTAAAACAACAACGCCCAGATTGACCAAAAGATCGCGATCATCACCGCTAGCAGAAAAAA
Organism: Akkermansiaceae bacterium; assembly: GCA_039768255.1. GTDB lineage: Bacteria > Verrucomicrobiota > Verrucomicrobiia > Verrucomicrobiales > Akkermansiaceae > SW10. The sequence goes on from JBDNAW010000037.1 coordinate 19,031, forward strand.
CCAGCGATACTTCCGGTGGAAATGATGACGGCGCTCGAGCGCTGCACGCGGGCTCGACTTACGAGAATCGATAATCCGATCCAGCGCATAAATCGCCCAGACCGTTAGCGCCAGCGTGACCGCAAGGGATGCCGGAAGATTTACCAAGGCCCATGCCTTTGAAAACATCCAATACCACGCCAAAGCAACCACCGGAGCATCGAGGCTCAGGAGGTTTGGCCAGAGCCACCAAGGCGCGCGGTCACGGTTCATTTTGCATGCCCAAATTCCGCGCGATTAACGGAAAATGCAAGCACTCACGATCTTTAAATCTCCTCCTTTTCCAAAGCATCCACAAACGGTGGAATCGAACAACCGATGGCATCAGCGATCGATCTTAGTAACTCAGCCTCTCGGCTCGTGAGCACTCCATCCACCGCTGCGGCCCGGCCACAGAGTTTTAACAGCTCACGCTGCACGATCGGAGAAGCCTGCTCACAGCGATCCAGAACCACCCCCACTTCTTTCAAGGAGGTCGGAGGCAGAAAACCTAACTCTCCCAGTCCCCAATTCTGAGTCGCAGTATTGTAGGACCTCGCCTGTGTAACAGCATCATCCGTGCCCACTCCCGACATCGTGGAGACTAAAACATTCACCTCATGGCTCAGTTGAGACAGCTTTTGAAACCGAATCCGCCCGAAACCACGTGATTCAAAATGACTCATCAAATGACGCTCCACCACGCGCTGTAGCATGAATTCAAAAAGCTCCACCTTTCCGTCACTCGCGATCAGCCATCGTGTAATACCAACGAAACGTTCATACTCCTGTCGGCTCAAGCTTCGCAAAATAGGAAGCACCAGGTCGATCAGCGCAATTTTACGGGCCGAATGCAACTCACTTACTTCACCCTGCCAACTCAAGGCCAAATCCGTCGCTTCCTCACCCGCCGTTTTCCGTAGATAACGTTCTTCTCTATCGCGCCATTCACGGTCCACTGCGAGTAAAAGACCAAAGATCAGCGCCTGTGCCTCTTCACGATCATGAATCGGAACCTCCCACTTCTCCATCAAACCTGCGCGAATCTTCTGCCCTGTCGAAAGCTTCAGTCTCCGATCATCGCCAATCTCCTCCAGCGCACTCAGTCCTGATACCCCAGGGAAAGAAAATGGCCCTGCCTGTTTCCGTTCTTTTCGAACATGCTCCTTTGCCACCGGAGGAAGCGCACTTGCAGCAAACTCTCCATCCCAGTTCTCCTGAATCGCCTTAATACGCACATCCAATGGCGGATGCGTCGCGAGACCAAAACTAAACAAACCCGCATCAGAAAACATCATGTGGCTCGCCTCACTGGCCTTCGCCGATTTGATTTTCCCGCCAAAGGAAAGCCCGCCGATCTTCTTGAGCGCACCCGCAATCCCATCTGGGTTTCGCGTAAATTGCACCGCTGAAGCATCTGCTAAAAATTCACGCTGCCTCGAAACTCCGGCCTGAATCATTCGGCCAAAAAACACACCCATCGAACCGATCACAATCAAACCCAGCCCAATCAAAAAGAGTGCCAAAACCAGACCACCTCCTTCTTTATTTCGGCGTCTCGATATACTTTGAAATCGTAACATCTCTACCATTCCACGCCCAATGATCGAGATCACCACCAGCCCAAAAACCAAGCCCATGAGCCGCATATTTAGCCGCATATCACCATTGAGAATATGACTAAACTCATGTGCAACCACCCCTTCCAGCTCCGCACGAGAAAGCCGCTGAAGTGTCCCCCGCGTCACTCCGATCACCGCATTTGATGGTTCTGTCCCAGCCGCAAAAGCATTGATCCCCTCCTCATCATCCATCAGGTAGACTTGCGGAACCGGCATTCCGGAAGCAATGGCCATTTCCTCGACCACATTGAGCAATTTCTTCTCTTCAAAATCTGTCGTTCCTGGCATCACCAAACGACCACCAAGGTCCTTCGCCACCACCGCTCCACCGCTGCTCAGCTGCATCGACTTGTAGCCGCTAGAAGCCAAAATGATGCCAGCCGTCACCGCCGAGGTAATCAGCAACAACGTCACCACTTCACTCCCCTCCCCGCGTCCGAGGGTGAAAAACACCAGCACATCAACCGCAGCGACCACTCCGATGACCGCGAGCAAGAACCATAAGAGGAGCCACTTCGTGCGTCGTCGTGCCTGATCTTGGGCTTCAAAAAAGTCCATAAGTTGAAACTTTCAAGTCTCCGAAACTTACCTCCTAGTATTCAGGTTCAAATCAATCAAAATTCACCTCAACAGCCTCACGCTCGGACTCATCTGAGACCTCGAAGAGAACCGCAGGCCCGAAACCAAACATTCCCGCAAAGATATTACTTGGAACCGATTCGCGCTTGTTATTGTAGTTCATCACCGCGTCATTGTAGCCCTGACGCGCATACGCAACCTTGTTCTCGGTGCTCGTGAGTTCCTCACTGAGTTGCTTCATGTTCTCGTTCGATTTCAGATCAGGATAAGCTTCAGAAAGGGCAAAAAGCCGGCCCAAAACTGAACCCAAGCCACCTTCGGCCTGTGCCAATTTCTCCATCGCACCGGGGCTATCGGGACTCACTGAAGAACGAGCTGACTCAGCAGCATTCCGCGCCTGAATCACCGCTTCTAACGTCTCGCGTTCGTGCTTCATGTAAGACTTCGCCGTTTCGACCAAATTCGGGATCAAATCGTGGCGACGCTTCAGCTGGACATCAATCTGCGCAAAAGCATTCCGATAGCGATTCCGCAGCTTCACCAAACCATTATAAATCCCAACCGCAAATAAGGCCGCTAGAACTACGATACCGATGAGCACAATCACTCCGATTCCCAAACCTCCTAAAATTGAAGCTAAAATACTTTCCATAACGCTGACGATCTTTAGCCAACTCTTCTGCTGGCTCCACTACAAAATGCACGATGGATTCTCATCCCTCAATTGCTAGAGTGCGAGCCGCCTCGAGGATTATTTCTTTAGAGAATCTCCCCTATTTTGTGATCGCAGCACTCGTAATCGGGGAAATCTTCTCGGTTATCGCTACCGGGCAGTCCGCCCTCGGCTTCCTCTTTCGCAGGCTAAATGCTCGCCGAAAAGGTCATCACCTCGTCTCTATTTCGGGAGAACTCCAAATCGCCATCGCCAATGGCCTTATCCAACCCGGCGATGACCTCATTATCGCGCATGACCATGAATGGGCAGAGAACAAGGTCACCCGCTTTGCCATCCTCCCTGAAAAAGCAGAACGACCGCTCGGCACAACCCTCTTCATTCACCGGATTCATCGTGAAGATTTCGAGGTCACTTTTCAGGAAAACTGACCCGCATCCTCACTTGCCACCGCGCTCTCCGCGATTAGAGTCCACGCATGTTCTCGAATCTGGCTGACAGCCTCGACAAAACCTTCCGCAACCTCCGTGGCGTCGGAAAAATCTCGGAAAAAAACATCGCTGATGCCCTTCGCGAGGTTCGCTTCTCGCTTCTTGAAGCAGATGTCGAACTCGGTGTTGTTAAGGAATTCATCGCCAATGTCAGCATCAAGGCTCAAGGAACTGAGGTTCTTAAGTCGATCAAGCCCGGCGAACAAATCGTCAAAATTTTCCAAGACGAGCTCACCTCCCTCCTCGGAGGTGATCAAGCTCCCATCAATCTTAATCCTCCGGGCTACGTCCTTCTTTGCGGACTCAACGGTGCGGGCAAGACAACCACCGCCGCAAAGCTGGCGCTTCGCTTAAAGAAAGAAGGCCGCCGTCCCCTTCTCGTCGCTTGCGACCTCTACCGTCCAGCTGCGATCGATCAACTCGCCAAACTCGCTGGGCAAGTCGATGTCCCATGCTTCACGCCTGATCCTTCTGAAAAAAATCTCGTCAAAGTCGCCAAGCAAGCCCTCAAGTGGGCAAAGACTCAGGACCACACCGTCGTCATCTTCGATACCGCCGGTCGCCAAGAACTCGATGACAACCTCATCAAAGAGCTTCAGGAACTCCACAAATTCCTGAAGCCCGGTGAAACCCTTCTCGTCGCCGATTCCGCGACCGGTCAGCAAGCCGTTTCCGTTGCTCAGACCTTCGATGAAAAGATCGGAATCACCGGCCTTATTCTAACTAAGCTTGATGGTGACGCTCGTGGTGGTGCTGCCCTCTCGATGCGTGCCGTCACCGGAAAGCCAATCAAATACATCGGTGAAGGTGAGAAGATGGATGATCTCGCCGAATTCCACCCGAACCGCATGGCGGACCGAATTCTCGGCATGGGTGATGTCGTCAGCATGGTTGAGCAAGTCGCTGATAAGATTGACGAAGAGCAAGCCATGAAGTCTGCCAAGCGGCTTCAATCTGGCCAGTTCGACTTCAATGACTTCCTCGATCAGATGAAAATGATCCAGAGCCTCGGCCCCCTCGAAGGCCTCATGGGAATGCTCCCCGGGTTCAGTAAAATCAAAAAGCAGCTCCCCACCGGTGCTCTCGATGATAAACGCATCAAACACATGGAAGCGATCGTTCTCTCCATGACTCCAAGAGAACGCGCCAAACCGATCATCATCAAGCCATCACGCCGTCGCCGTCTCGCAGCTGGCTCCGGAACCTCCCTCGTTCAAGTAAACCAGCTCCTCAAGCAATTCGGCATGATGCAGAAAATGATGAAGGGTAAAGGTGGAGGTAAGATGAAAGCGATGATGGATCAAATGGGCGGTGGAATGCCAGGTGGAGGTGGAGGTGGAGGCGGAGGTCTCGGCGGCCTCATGAAAGGCATGGGCGGCATGAAAGGCCTCATGGGCGGCGGTGGAAACATGCCCGATATGGGAAGCCTCGAAGATCTGCTCGGCGGAAAAAAAGGCCCTAAGAAATAAAAATCACCAGAATCTCTTCTGGTGATTTGATCAAAAAAATTTAAGGAGAATGATGAGGGTTACATCGTCATTCCACCATCCACGGCAAGAACTTGCCCGGTAATGTAACGCGCCTCAGCACCTGCAATAAAGAGCACCGCACTCGCGATATCTTGCACCTGACCAAAGTCTGCAAGCGGAACACGTTTAATGATGTCTTCTTTAATGTTATCCGGAAGTTCATCGGTCATATCAGTGGTGATAAAGCCAGGAGCAATTGCATTACAGGTGACTTTCCGCCCTGCAAGCTCACGTGCCACAGACTTGGTGAAACCAATCAACCCGGCCTTACTTGCCGCGTAGTTCGCCTGCCCTGCATTTCCGATCAATCCGATCACCGAAGCGATGTTGATGATACGCGGAGCCTCGCTCTTCATGAGCGAGCGTTGAAGAGCCTTCACCATATTAAATGCGCCCTTAAGATTGGTATCGAGCACGGTATCCCAATCATCACTCTTCATCCGCATGATGAGTCCATCACGAGTGACACCAGCATTATTCACGAGAATGTCCACGCCGCCGAAGTCTTCGAGAATCTTTTTTCCCACCTCTTGCACAGAATCAAAGTCCGCAACATCGAGACCATAGAAGCGAGCACTCTCGGGGTATTCAGCATTAATTGCTTTTGCGGCAGCACCACAGCTTGTTTCATTTCGGCTAATCACCGCGACCTTTGCTCCTTGAGCGGCAAAGGCTTTGGCAATTTCAAGACCGATTCCACGACCAGCACCAGTCACAACGACGCGTTTTCCTGAGAAATTCGACATGCGTGAGAGTGGTCAGATTTTCACGATAAACCAAAGCGTAAAGTAGGGAAAGGATTCTCAGGTTTCCCGCTTTCGCGACCGCCTGAAATGGCTTAGTCTTCAACCGTGATTGCCTGCCCCCGTTGCAAGACGCCCTTAAAAGAGACTTCAACCGAGTGTCTCGGATGCCAACTGGACCTTGATAAAGTCGCCAAAGAACTTGGCCTTGTCCCAGTCATATTTGGCGGAGTTTCCGATAGCCCTGAGGTCTTCACTCCTGCCGATGAGAAGAAGCTCAAGAAAATGGTACTGAAGCATCAGCGCGATTTCCCCCAGTCACGGCTTCATATCGTCACCCGTAGCTTTCCACAAAAGGTAGAGCTTCCTACCCTTATCTTTTGGCTTTTCAATCGCGCCGGCCTTTCGCAGGAATCCGAGAAACAAGGACAGAACCGTGATATAGTCATACTGATCGAGCCTCTCCGGAAAGAAGCCGCCATAATGATCGGCTATGGATTGGAACCTTTCGTTCCTCAGTCTGATCTGGATCAAATCTTAGCAAGCGCTCAACCAGCTTTTGCCGCCGGCAATATCATGAATGGTATTGAAAGCGTCGTAGGGAGCCTCAGTGATCTCTTAAAACGAGTCAGCCGTGAATTGACCCTCTCGTTCGGCACAAAAACCGTTTACGTCACCGAAGCTGAAGCAAACGATTTTTAACCCTCTTCTTCCTCCTCCGGTGGAGCAGTGGGAAGCTGCGCGACTTCATCGAGCAAATTCACAACATCAACTCCGCGGGCCGCGGAGTTATCGATGCGGAAGGTTAAAACAGGAGTGTTTTTTAAAACCACCCGCTTCGCAACAAGACGTTGAATTTCACCCTTATTCTTATTGAGTTTCGCTAGGACCTCTTTGCTGTTTCCACCGAGAATGCTGACGAAGACCTTTCCTTCCTTCAGGTCCTGAGTGATATCGCAAGCGCTAATCGTCACGAGTGAACCTTTCCACTCGAATTCACGCTGAACCACACTGCTGACCTCTCGGCGCATGAGCTCGTTGACGCGATTAAGACGCTGAGACATTAGATTCTGGTAACGTTAGAGGGTGACCTCAAGTTTATCGAGAGTGTAGCACTCGATAATGTCACCTTCTTCGTATTCGTTGAACTGACCAAGGCGGATACCGCACTCGATGCCACTCTTGACCTCATCCACTTCATCAGTGTGACGACGAAGAGTAGACATCTTACCATCGAAGACTGGCTGACCTCCACGAAGGACTCGGGCGTGTGCAGTACGGGAAACTTTTCCACTTTTGACCATGCAACCAGCGGCGCGGCCTTTATTGACTTTGAAGACCTGTTTTACAACAGCCTTACCAAGTGAACTCTCACGAATTTCCGGGTCGAGAAGGCCGAGCATGGAATCACGAACCTGATCGATGAGTTCATAAACAACTGAGTAAAGTTTCACCTGTACGCCTTCGGCTTTCGCCGCTTTAACAGCCTTGCCTTCTACCTTGACGTTGAAGCCAAGAACGACGGCATTGGATGAGCTCGCCATCAGGATGTCGGACTCGGTAATGGCACCGGCTCCGGCAGTGATGAAGTTTGCTTCCACTTTCTCGGACTCGATGTCCATGATGGCGTTTTTGATGGCCTCGGCAGAACCTTGGACATCGCAACGAAGAATGAGCTGAAGGCGGGCTTTTCCCCCACCCTGCACAGCAGAGAGCATGTCTTCGAGACGGCTTTTCTGCCCCTGCTGGAGACGCTCTTGGCGTCGCTCGGCTTGACGCTCAGCAGCCAGCTTTTTGGCAGAACGCTCGTTGTCCATACCGACGAGGGAATCGCCCACGTGCGGAAGTTCAGCGAACCCGACGACCTCAACCGGAACGGCGGGGCCTGCGGACTTGATGTTCTCACCACGATCATTGACTAAGCTTTTGATTTTTCCGTTGAACGGTCCACAGATAAACGATTGGCCAACTTTAAGGGTTCCGCTTTCGACGATGACGGTAGCGGTTGGTCCCGTTCCGGGTTTAATGCTGGCCTCAATGACAGAAGCGCGTGCATTGGCCTTCGGATTAGCACGAAGCTCGAGAACTTCCGCTTGGAGAGCCATGAGCTCAAGAAGGGCGTCGACGCCTTGTCCGGTAGAGGCGGAGACTTCAACACACTCGATATCACCACCCATTTCACTTGGCACGAGTTCGTGCTCCATGAGTTGAGTTTTGACACGCATTGGATCAGCGGCTGGGAGGTCGCACTTGTTGATGGCCACGATGATTGTTTTCCCAGACTTCTTCGCGTGTTGAATCGCTTCTTCAGTCTGCGGCATAATACCATCATCTGCGGCTACGATGATTACGACGATATCGGTAATATCAGCGCCACGCTCGCGCATTTTACTGAAGATTGAGTGCCCTGGAGTGTCGAGGAAGGTGATGAAGCGCTCGCCATGAGCGACGCTGTATGCACCGATGTGCTGAGTAATTCCGCCTGCTTCTTTGGCCGCGACACGGCTCTCGCGGATGTAATCGAGAAGTGAAGTCTTCCCGTGATCAACGTGCCCCATAAAGGTAATAATCGGTGCACGATAAGCCATTTGCTCCTCGGGTTCCTCTTCTTCCGGCTCTGGCTCGACAATAATTTCTTCCTCTTTGTGAACCCCTCCACCCTTTTCACGCTTCTCGCGCTCGAAGACGAATCCATGCGTTTCACAAACCTTCTCCGCAATCTCAGGCTCAATCGCCTTATCCAGAGAGGTGAAAATTTCGAGTTTAATAAGATCCGCCATGATCTCGAAGGGCTTCTTACCCATCTTATCAGCAAGATCGCTCACAATGATCGGCGGCTTGATGCTGATGACGTTTCCATCCAAGGAAGCTGAATCTTCAGCGTCTTCCTTTTTCATCGCTGGAGCTGGAGTTGATTCTGCAGTCGTCTTAGCAGCCTTGATAAAATCAGGGTCTTTAGAAGCACCGAGCTTATTAGAAATCGAAGGAAGCACCTCCTTGCCAGACTTCTCGGTCTTACGAACAGAAGATTTCTTTGGAGCATCATCAAGAACCCCCAAATCAAGAGCCTCCTTTTTATGATCATCGACGGTTTTCACCTTCGAGGCTTCGTTGCGCTGACGTTCGCGACGAGAGAGCTTCTTGCTCTTGCTATCGTCACTTACGAGGTCGAGCGCGTCTTTCTTATCGTCGCTCTTTTCTGGTTTCTTATCAGGCATGCTTTAGCTGGGTATCTTCGGGGAAAGGATCAGGAGATTGAAAAATGTGAGGCGGATTAACCTTCGGTGGGATCGGTCTCTTCAGTTGCTGGAGCTTCCTCGTCAGAAGGAGCTTCAGTGACAGCCTCTTGTGCAGCGGCTGCGGGTGCTTCTTCAGCAGGAGCAGAATCACCGGCGAGAAGAGCATGAGCTTTTTGGAGGACTTCCTCAGCCTCGGTAACATCGACATCAAGTGCTGAGGCGATGTATTCAGCAGGCATTTGGGTGACCATTTCATCAGAAACACCACCAGCACGGAAGAGACGATCAGCTAGCTCAGGGGAAAGTCCAAGAGATTCACCAAGCTGAAGCGCAGCGTCTTCGACCTTAGCCTCAAACTGCTCATGATGGCTCTCGTCTTTCTTGACCTGCACATCCCAACCTACAAGTTTGGAAGTGAGGCGCGCGTTTTGACCACGACGGCCAATCGCCTTGGAAAGGTCTTCCTCATCCACGGTGACGTGGACGACTCTTTCTTCGTTATCGAGCGTGATGGTACGAACTTGTGCAGGCTTAAGCGCTTCGGTGACGAACTCGTTAATATCATCGGTCCAGCGGATGATGTCGACTTTCTCGTTATTGAGCTCACGAACGATGTTCTTCACGCGAGCACCACGGAGACCGACGCATGCGCCAACGGGATCGACTTTATCATCATGACTCCATACGGCAACTTTCGTGCGATATCCAGCCTCACGGGCCACGGCACGGAGCTCGACGGTACGGTCGGAAATTTCAGCCACTTCGCTTTCGAAAAGGCGGCGCACGAAGTTCGGGTGACTGCGAGAAAGGATAATCTCTGGACCACGCCCTTCGTTGTCCACCGAAACCACGTAGCAACGGATACGATCACCAACATTGTAGTCCTCAGTATTCACGCGCTCTTTAGAAGGCATGCGGGCCTCGAACTTACCAAGATCAACCATGACATCGCTCTTTTCAAAACGACGCACTGAACCGCTGACGATATCGCCCGCACGGTCCTTAAACTCATCATAAATCTTCTCTTTCTCAGCCTGACGCAACCGCTGCATCATGGTCTGCTTTGCAGTCTGAACCGCGATACGACCGAAGTTTGGCGGAGTGACATCAAGATCGATACGATCACCGAGCTGAACTCCGGGCTCTTTCTTAGATGCGAGAGACTGGGGCACCTCGTTGAACTTATCGACGTAGTCGTCGTCTGCTACAACCTCTAATGATGCGAGAATGCGGGTATCTCCTTTCTTTTCATTGATCACCGCTGTGAGCGTATCAATGGCATCAGCACCGGGCACCATCTTACGGTAGGCGGAGCAAAAAGCATACTGAAGAGCCTCCACAACGCGTTCGCGCTCAATGGATTTTTCTTTTTCGTAGAACTCGATGAGGGCAACGATATCGGTAGTCATTTTCTAAAGCTGGTTTCCTGAGAGCAAAAAAGAGCGGGTGATAATACCCACTCCCTACGCAATGTCAGAAGTTGTTAAGGGGGGCTTTATGTGGAAAATCGAGAAAAGACAAGTCCTAATCAGCCAAGGATCGCCATCTCAGATCACGGATTTCCGATGCTGTTTGCCACGTCGCAATTCCAAAAGGCGCACAAAGGTCAATCGGCCCCGAGCGTAAACCCAACTCAGCACCGCCGATCTCGAAATCAATAATCTTTTCACCATCGAGAGTGACAGCGATCTTTGACTCCGTCACACATAATTTTAGGCGATACCATTGATCGATCTTAAAATTCCGGTAAGAAGTCGATTCATTCTCCGAAGCTGCTTTTCCGTTGATACTCGAAAGCCCAATCGTTCCCCCACCCCAGCCACCGAGAATAAGGGTGAGGCATTCTGTGTCACAACGAACCGGAAAAGTCAGTCCACAGAAAAAATCTGTCCCGATGAGCTTGCGCGCTTCGAATTCGAGTTCATACGGAGCGGTCGGAATGAATTCCTCAAAGCGAATCCCAGTCAGCTCAACTCCGAGCCCAAAAGAGAACACATTCCCTGCAAGAGTAGTCTCCCCTTGCCCACCAAATTGAACATCCGTCCATGCCGCATCCTGTAACTCATGCCACTTGGCTTGCTGACAATTCTGGCACGAGGCGAGAATAAGAAAGGGAGAGAGCCAGCGCAACATCAACACAACCTAGAAAAATAAACCGCAAAGGAACAGGATGAATAGAGACTGCGCGATACAAGCCTTGCGGAAATAAAAAACGGCCTGTCTTCATCACAAAGACGGGCCGTTATCAATTATCAGAGAAACAAATTACTCCGCGATTTCCTTGAGCTCGACATCGAAAACGAGCATCCCAGCAGGTTTTCCTGGCTGGCCATTATAGGCAAGCTCGACAGGAATCCAGAAGCGGCGCTTCTCACCAACAACCATGAGTTGCAGGCCTTCAGTCCATCCTGGAATCACTTGAGTCAAACCAAAGGTCGATGGCTTGTTACGAGTCACGGAGCTGTCGAACATCTTCCCATCAGTCGTCCACCCACTGTAATGAACAGTGACACGGGAAGTTGGTCCCGGTTTTTTATCTCCAGTTCCTTTCACGAGAACTTTGGAAGCGAGGCCGCTGGCTGTCTTCTCGGCGTCAGCAGGAGGCGCTGCAACGTCAGCAGGAGTTTTCGGAGCTGGCATCCCTTTGGTGATTTCGAGAAGTTCGATTTCAAAAATCATATCGTCTTCACCCGGTTGCCCCGTAAAGCCTTGAGCTGCTGGAATCCAGATGCGGCGCTTTTCGCCTTTTTTCATCTGAGGCAGAATTTCGCTCCAGGCTTTGATCGGAGATTGCTTCAGTGGGAATTCGAGGGGGCGTCCTTGCTGGTCAGAACCACCGAGGAACTGGCCTTTGGTGCTCCAACCTTTGAAGGCAATGCTCACAGAATCATTTTCACCAGGGGTCTCAGTGGACTCAGAAGCCTTAAGAATGATGGAAGAAACTCCAGACTCCGTCTTCTCTGCTTCAGCAGGAACGGCCTTAATCTCTTCAGGAAGAGCGTTCGGATCAGGTTTAAAATCAAGAAGCTCCAGCTCGAAGACGAGATCGGCCGCTCCAGCTTGACGAGCAAGTCCTTGAGCTGCCGGAATCCAAAGGCGACGCTTCTCACCCTTTTTCATGGTTGGGAGAATCTCGGTAAATGCCTTAATCGGTGCTGCTGAGATTGGCATCTCGGCAGGGCGAGGCTGCTTCGATGAATCGACGATGAACTTGCCATTTGCTTCCCATCCTTTGAAAGACACCGTCGCGATATCACTCACGGCTGGACTTTCTTTAGACTCCGATGCTTTCAAAATGATGTAAGCGATTCCCGACTCGGTTTTTTTCACATCCGCAGGAGCCGTGAGGATCTCTGCAGGAGCGGCATTGGGGTCAGGCTTCACTTCAAGAAGCTCAACATCAATAATGATCGCTTCACGTTGTGCTCCTTGCTGAAAGGAAAGCTCTGCTGGAATCCAAAGACGACGTTTCTCACCTTTGGTCATCATTTTCAGACCTTCAACGAGTCCCGCAACTGGAAGCTGGCTCATCGGGATGTCACGAGGCTCTTGACCTTGAAGTGATGGAGCCATGACGCGTTTCCCTTTGGAATCCCAAGTAAAGAAATCCATTTTGATGATGTCATTTGCACTAGGCTTGGCGCCGCCCTCACCTTTTTTGAGAACTTGATATCCGAGACCTGATTCGGTCTTCGTGGCATTTGCCGGAGCAGTGAGATTTTCAGGAGTAGCAGGGCCTTTTTTGATCTCCATGAGCTCGACATCAAAGACGAGCATTCCTTTGGGCTGCCCTGGTTGACCTTGGTAAGCGAGGTCTTCAGGAATCCAGAAACGGCGAATTTCGCCGACGACCATGAGCTGGAGGCCTTCGGTCCATCCGGCGATCACACCATCAAGCGCGAAGGGAGTTGGGAGCCCACGATCACGTGAGCTGTCGAACTGTTTTCCATCGGTAGTCCAGCCAGTGTAGTGAGCGACAACACCGTCATGAGCGGCCGGCTTTTCGCTACCGGTCCCTTTTTTGATAAGCTTGGAGGCAAGACCAGTCTCAGATTTCACCGCATCCGAAGGAGGAGCCGCAACGTCGGCAGGCGCAGGAGACTGAGCCGTGGATGGTGGAACCTGTACAGGGGGCGTTACTGCAGGAGTCGTGGGTTTGGCCGGAGTAGTCGGCTTACCCGAGCGAGGATCGACGGGCTCTTGTGCGAACACCGAAAGGCTCATCGCACCAGTCAGGATGCCGGAAATGACCCGGCGATTCATTAATATCATGTCGAGATGACGCTCACCCACCGCTGCGGCCCTGTCAACGCCACATCTCGCAAGAATGCGCAGCAAATCCAGCCCCAAAACTTGTCAGCCAGTAGCTGGAATCGGCCTCTGCGTTTTTGAGACGATCCTCAAGCGCAAATAGCACACAAGGGCTGGAGCAATTTCCGTAGTCTTTCAAAACACGGCGCGTCTCGAGAAGCTCAACTGAAAGCTTGGCTTCTAACGCCTCGATGACATCGCGCCCACCCGTATGAGCAAGGATGCGATCCGGTTCGGTGCTGCGTTTTTTCCAAAGCTGCTCGACCGCTTCCGCAGCGAGCGCTGGCACCGCTCGGTGGAGCTTATTTTGGAGTTTTCCCTCGCCATTCACGAAGCGGATTTTCTCACGCTCTTCTGGGGCATGAATGGTATCAAAGTGATCCATCTTCCACTTCCCCTCTCCTGCTTCGTCACTCCAGATCGAAGCCGAAGCACCATCGCCAAAAAGGCAGAGGCTGATGAGAACTCCCGGATCGTCATTGACAAAAAGAGCGGCTGAGCAAATTTCAACTGCAATCACTCCGACCTTACTCCCGGGGTTCGCCGAGAGAAACCCTTCCGCCGCTCGAAGAGTCGGAATGGCAGCGCCACAACCGAGGCCCACGAGGTCTTGGAGATAAATATCAGTCCGCATCCCAAGCATCTCCGCGACATGACTCGTAACTCCTGGACACAGATATCCAGTACAAGTGCAAATCAACAACGCATCTAAATCAGCCGCAACGAGGCCCGCATTATCGAGTGCTTTTTCTAAAGCCGCCGATGAAAGCGCCGGAGCTACACGTTCAAAGTATTCGTTCAGTTCCTGAGCTGAAGCAGCAAACATCGCCCCCGGCTCCCCGGTGGCAAAATGCCGTTTCGCAATTCCGGAATCTCCGAGTAGGATCTTCCGAAGAAGGGCCTGAGATCGGGAATCGAGTTCCTTGACGGGTTTGGTATCGACCGAAAAGTCATAAGACTCAGACTGAGTGTAAGAGGACTTCGGAAAAGCACTCGCGATCGATTCGAAAAACATCTCCGCTATCATCGTGCCATTTCCTAATTTGCCAACCGTTCATTCAAGCGCTCTTCTATAAAACCGAAGAAGACGCAGAACACAAAGAATGTGAAACCACCTCATCTTCTGCGTATTCCGCGATTTTTAAAAATCAAGTGAGCCTGCGGTGCAGCCAATGAAAAGGGAGCACATTCGCACGCGCGGCCCATTTCAGGCAACTTCTACCGAGCTTCACATTCAGAAAATGATGCATCGCTTGCGCGAGCCGAACCCGTTGATCAAATCGCCCATCCAACTCCTTCCGAATTTCCAGACATGCTTCCTCCCAGCTCTGATCTTCATTTGCGTATGCTAGTAATGGCTCCAGCGCACACTCCGCAGATTCAAAAGCCATCGACATCCCGTTTCCTGTAAAAGGAGGAATCATCCGCTCCGCATCGCCAAGCGTAAGAAGGTTATCATTCCCCTTCTGATCTCCCAATGCAAAGCCACTCACTCCAGTCAGAGATTTCTGATCAAATTCCGCCTTCCCTAACCTCTGAGCCAACTCCCCCAAACCAGCTGCCTCTAAATATGACAAAATCACATTCTCTCCTCTTAAGCCTCTTTGCTCAAAAAGCCCACACACATTCACACGGCCTCCATGCACAGGCGTTAGCCCCACGTAACCACCATCGCCGAGATGCATCTCTAGACCATCTAGAGTCACTCCTAAAAAGTGTCCTTTGAGTCCCAACCACGGACTACCTTTCTGCAAGACGCGTCCAGCAGTCCACACCAAGCCCTCTCGGGCTTGAGCTTGAACCCGATCTTTTACCTGCAAGCTTCCACCTTTTGAGAGAAACAATTCCCGCAACGACTCATCCATATCCCAGCGAGAGAGCCCCAGTGCCGGCCGCTCTAACTCCGCCTCGAGCACTTCCACATCATTCACCCACCAACGAGTCCGTCTGTGATGAAGTGCTTTTTCGAAAATAGAATCAATTCGCAGATTCGCTAGCGTCTCAGGCGTCACCCCATTGACAAATTCCCCACACACTTTGTGACGAGGATACGATCCCGCCTCACGAATCGTCACCGAAACTCCACGGTCCTGCAACGCAATGCCGAGTGATAAGCCCGCCAATCCACCTCCAGCAATTTCAATTCCCCTCACGTCCGTGAAGCTAGCACACGAATCCCACCCAGCAATGAGACCTCTTCTTTCCAATCCCAATGCCCCTCAGGATCGAGGAGTTTCGGCAACTCACCCGCTACGAATCCCGCCCGAATGCTCACCATCATATCGTGCCGCGTGACATCATTTAAAAGTGGGAACAGCAAACGCCCCTCCGCAAGTGCAAAACAAGAGCGCCAGGGTTCCACAAAAACCAAGTGCTTTCGGGGCCTCAAAAGCTCACCGAGTTTACGAAGCTGCTCGTCTTGAAAATGGTGAAGGATGAGATTCGCGACCACCACCTCGCCGGGAGTTTTCGCAAGTGTTTCAAACAGATCACCTTCCTTCCAGTTCGCTTCCAACCCTTCCGGCTTCGCTTGAAAATCCAACCCCGTCACCGCGCCATGCTCCGTGAGTTTCCTCGTTAAAGAACCATCCCCCGCTCCAAGTTCGACCATTGAACCCGCATTTTTCACCTGCTTGAGAATCCAGCGCTCATTTCCCATCAGGAAATTAATCAACCTCAGATCACGCCGACTTCGGAGCGCTCGAGGATCATCACCCGATAACTCATCGAGAATTTCCGACTCTACCGTGCGCTTCATTTCTTATCATTAAAGCATCCCGCTCAATTTTGTTAGGAAAAATTAAAGATTGGCAGACTTCCGGAATCGTGCTTCCATCTCCTTCGTGAAAAGCAAACTTCCACTCTTGCTCATCCTTAGTGCCGCTGCTGCCTTTATCCTGTCGTCCTGCAACACCTTCGTCGGCATGGGCCGTGATGCCCAACGCCTCGGCCAAGGCCTCGAAAATACCGCTTATGGCAAGAAGTGGTAAATCGACTTAAAGTCTAGCGTGGATTTTAGTCCACTACGGCAGAGGGACTTTAGTCCCTCTTTTTTGTCGATACATAAGACACATAAAAAAGACCCCGAGCAGTCAAATCGCATCGGGGCCTTATTTTTTAATTTTTCTAAGTTTTAAAACTTATCTGTCACCGCGCCCTGACTCGCACTTGTCGTGAGCTTCGCAAATTTTGCAAGAACTCCGCGCGTGTAGTGCGGCTCAGGCTGGACCCAATCCGCACGACGAGACTCAAGATCAGCATCAGTGGTGATCTCGTTCTTCTCAGCATCAATGGTGATCGTATCACCCTCTTCCAGCAGGCCAATCGGTCCGCCTTCAAATGCTTCCGGCGTGATGTGGCCTACCACGAATCCGTGGGAACCACCTGAAAAACGACCATCGGTAATCAAAGCGACTTTATCCCCCAAACCACGGCCCATCACCGCAGCAGTCGGCCCGAGCATCTCGCGCATCCCGGGACCACCTTTCGGGCCTTCCCGACGAATCACGATGACATCTCCCTCAACGATTTTTCCATCCAGAATCGCAGTCATCCCTTCTTCTTCTGATTCAAAAACGCGTGCGCGTCCGGTAAAAGTGAGACCTTCTTTTCCGGAAATTTTTGCGACTGACCCCTCCGGAGCGAGGTTCCCGTATAGAATGCGTAAGTGGCTATCCTTCTTCACTGGGTTATCGAGCGAACGAACCACGTCCTGACCTTCCGGGAATTCCAATGGTGAGTTCTCGAGGTTCTCCGCAATAGTCTTTCCGGTCACCGTCATACAATCGCCATGAAGGAGACCTTCCTTGAGGAGAAGCTTCATCAGCGGAATGAGACCGCCGATTTTCACCAATTCCGCCATCACGTATTTTCCAGATGGCTTAAGATCTGCCAACACAGGAACGCGTTTCCCGATCTCGGTAAAGTCATCAATGCTCAACTCGACATCCGCCGCATGCGCCATCGCTAGAAGGTGGAGCACGGCATTAGTCGATCCTCCGAGGGTGATCACCACAGTGATCGCGTTTTCAAATGCTTCACGTGTCATGATATCGCGTGGCTTGATCCCCTTCTCGAGAAGGTGAAGCACAGCCGCGCCGGCATCGAAGCTATCGCGCTTTTTATCGTCAGAAATCGCAGCCTGCGCGGAGCTATTTGGGAGACTCATCCCAAGCGCTTCAATCGCACTCGCCATCGTATTTGCGGTATACATGCCACCGCAAGACCCCGGTCCCGGGATTGCTTTTTCCTCAACGGTCTGGAGCTCTTCATCAGAATACTCGCCACTAGCGTGCTTTCCAACGGCCTCGAAGACCGAAACAATATCCAAATCCTTGTCTTCCCCTTTCAAAGAAGCGCAACCCGGTAAAATGGTGCCGCCGTATACAAAAACCGCAGGACGATTCATCCGTGCCATCGCGATGATACAAGCTGGCATATTCTTATCACATCCGCCAATCGCGACGTAACCATCCATGCCCTCACAACCGACCACCGTCTCAATCGAATCCGCGATCACCTCACGAGAAACAAGCGAATACTTCATTCCCTCTGTTCCCATCGAAATCCCGTCAGAAATTGTGATCGTGTTAAAAATCACCGACTTACCACCCGCCGCATCGACTCCTTTAGCGGACTCAGCCGCCAAACCATCAATGTGGAAGTTACAAGGAGTCACTTGACTCCAAGTGGAGGCCACTCCGACCTTGGGCTTACTGAAGTCATCTTTCTCAAATCCCACCGGGTAAAGCATTGCTCGGCTAGGCGCCCGATCTGGGCCATCAAGAACCTTAGAGGAAAATTCGCGCATGTCTGGGTTGTCGCACATGTCGGTGACTCTCTCTTTCAATACGAAAATATCAAGTCTTTCGCGTATTCCGTGTATTTCGGCAGCTCCTCCCCTTTTCAACCAAACTCCCGAAATCCGATTCTCACCTGATTTCATCAAAATTCACCTCACACTTGCCATATGCCACCCTTTGCGTTACCGCCCGTGGCGTTATGGCAAGCCGTGTCCTGGTCTCTGACCCGATCTCTGAAAAAGGAGTTGAACTCCTGAACGCCCATCCTGATATCACCGCCGACTTCAAAGTTGGCCTTTCTCCGGAGGAACTGATTTCCATTATCGGAGAATATGACGCTCTCGTGGTGCGTTCCCAAACGAAAGTGACTCCCGAAGTTCTCGCTGCTGCCACGAAGCTGAAAGCCGTCGGCCGCGCTGGTGTCGGAGTCGATAACATCGACCGTGATGCAGCTAATTCTCACGGCGTGATCGTGATGAACACGCCAACCGGAAACACCATTTCCACCGCCGAACACGCATTTACCCTCATGTGCGCCACCGCACGAAACATCGCCCCTGGCCACCAATCGGTCATCGCTGGTGATTTCAAGGCAGGCCGTAAAGCCAACCAAGGAATCGAGCTCAATGGCAAGACTCTCGCCGTCATCGGCATGGGCCGCATCGGTTCTGAGTTCGCGAAGCGTGCGCAAGCCTTCAACATGAAAGTCGTCGCATACGATCCCTTCCTCACTCAGTCTCGAGCTGATGAATTGAAAGTCACACTCGCCGCGACTCCTGACCAAGCCCTCACCGGAGCTGACGTCGTCACGCTTCACGTTCCCCTCACCGATGACACGAAGCACATCCTCAACGCCGAGCGCCTCAAGCTCATGAATCAGGGGGCTATCGTGGTAAACTGCGCACGTGGCGGACTCATCGACGAAGTCGCGCTTAAGCAGCTCATCGATGAAGGCCATATTGCAGGTTGCGGCCTCGATGTCTTCGAAGAAGAACCTCCCTCCGCCGACCACCCTCTTTTCGAGCTGAAAAAGCACATCGCTTTCACTCCCCACCTCGGAGCCTCGACCAACGAAGCTCAAGAGAATGTCGGTATCCAAGTCGCTGAGCAAATCCGCGACTTCTGCGCCACTGGTGAAATTCGCAATGCCATCAACATGCCCTCTCTCGATGCCGCTGCCCTCAGCGAACTCGGTGGCTACCTTGATATTGCAAAAGCACTTGGAAAGCTTCTTGCTAAGCTCGGCCCTGCAAATCCAGATTCCCTCCGCGTTTCCTACCATGGACCACTTGCGGAAAAAGACACCGCGCTGATTTCCCGCAGCGTCCTCACCGCGAACCTCGAAGCCGCTCGCTGCGATGGCCAAGTCAACATCGTCAACGCACCAGCCGTCGCGAAAGAGATGGGACTCGATCTCGTCGAATCCACCATTAACGCTCAGACTGAATACAGCGAACTCCTTGTTGCAGAACTCACCAAGGGCGATGAAAAATTCCGCGTCTCAGGAACCGTCATCGGTAAATCCCCACGCGTAGTTGAAATCAACAAACTCTACGTTGATACCAACATCGAAGGGAATTTCCTGATCGTCCTCAACGACGACCGCCCCGGAATCGTCGGAGCGGTTGGCACCACCCTCGGCAATGCCGATGCCAACATCGCCAACCTTTCCCTCGCACGGAACTCAAAAGAAAACAACGCCCTCACCGTCATCGAGCTAGACTCCGCACTCGCTGGCGATGTCATGGATCAAGTCCGCTCGATCCCCGGCGTTCTCAATGCGACTGGCGTAACACTCTAAGGACTCATAGACACCTCTCAAAAGGCCATCGCCCCTCACTGGGCGCGATGGCTTTTTTATGACAACCTTTCGCGCACCAGACCCTGCGCAAGCTCGCGAGCTTTCAGATCAGCCGCGACCACAATCTCAAGTTCTTGGGAATCGAGGTGTTCCACCCGATTCATCGTTTCCTCAACCACTTCCCAAATTCCAGGGAAATTCAAATCGCGATCACGGAATGCTTGGTTCGCGATCTCATTCGCCGCATTTAAAACTGCGGGCAAAGTCCCCCCTCTCTCACCAGCTTCTCGCGCTAATCTCAGCGCTGGAAAATCAGCCACCCTTGGCGCTTCAAATTCTAGCTTCGCCAGTGCAGGAAAATCCAAAGGCTTTAGCTCATTCTTGAGTCGCTCAGGCCAGACTACCGCATACTGAATTGGGAAACACATATCGGTCGTGCTAAGCTGTGCCAAAACGCTGCCATCCACGAACTCCACCATCGAGTGAACGATGCTTTGAGGGTGCACCACCACATCAACTTTCTCCATCGGGATGTCAAAAAGCCAACGCGCTTCGATCATTTCCAGCCCCTTATTAAAAAGGCTCGCGGAATCAATGGTGATTTTCGCCCCCATCTCCCAAGTCGGATGCTTCAGCGCATCTTCCACTTGGACCAAAGCCAGCTTCTCCACCGGCCATGTCCGAAACGGCCCACCGGAAGCCGTCACGATCAATCGGCTTACTTCCTCGGCACCACCCTTATGACCTTCGAGACATTGAAAAATCGCGTTATGCTCACTGTCCACCGGGAGAATATTCACGCCTTTTTCGCGAGCGGCATTCATCACCACCTCGCCCGCCATTACCAAAATTTCCTTACTCGCCACCGCGAGATCGCAGCCTAGTTCGATCGCAGTAAGCGACGGCCGAAGCCCAGTCACTCCCACAATCGCCACCAAGACCAAGTCCGGACGCGTTGCTTCCACGAGGTCAACCAAGCCTTGCTCACCAGCGTGAACCTTTCGGCCAGCGCCCTCTAACTCTCCCTTTCGAGATTCATCCGCGACGCACAGCTGCGTCACCCCAAATTCTTTTGCCTGCTCGCTCAGCTCCGCGACCCTCGCACCGGCCGCAAGACCCACAATTTCCATTCGGTCAGGAATCTGACGAGCTACCATTAGAGCACTCGTCCCAATCGATCCTGTGGACCCTAAAATAACAACTCGTTTCCGCATTAAACCAATCCAGTGAAGATGAGGTAGAAATACAGCACGGGCGCGGCAAAACAAAGACTATCGATTAAATCAAGAATCCCGCCGATTCCTGGCATCCAGTTTCCGGAATCCTTTACCTGCAAGCTCCGCTTCAGCACCGATTCCGCGAGGTCGCCCGTCACTGAAGAGAAGGCCATCAAAAACCCAATCACCAAGACATGCAGCGGAGCAATCCAGCTCAAGGCATCTCCGCCAAGTGCCCACACGCCCCACGCACCAAGTTGAGCAAAAGCCTGAGCACCAAAGAAGCCCTCCCACGTTTTCGCGGGACTCAGATGCGGAGCCATCTTGTTTTTTCCGATGAGCGAACCGGTGATATATGCCCCCATGTCGGTGAACTTTGCCGAAGCACACATCATTATAATCAACCAAGCACCCGGCACCGCCGCATCAACATCTGGGAGAACCATTAGCCTCAAGGTGAAGGCCCCAAAAAGAATCGGAACATAAAGATAAGCCAAAAGAGCATCTCCCACCGAATCTACGCTATCGCGCCCCACGATCCCATTTCGGAACCGCCAGCAAAACGCCCCAAGCACTGTGAGACAGACCCCAAACATTTCCCAATCATAGCCCATCCGAGCCTCGCCATTCTTTACCAGGGAATAACCAAGCCAAAGCATCACTAATGATCCCGCGATCAAGCCAAGGTTCCGGCACCCCGCGCCCGGGAACTTTGAGAATAAATTCCGAAACTCCCACGCTCCCGTCAGCGATAAAAAAGCAATTAGACCGAAGAAAGCCGAGGGATTCGCCGAGAGAAACACTGCTGTTACAATCACCCAAATCACCAAGGTGCTCGTTAAGCGGTCACGGAAGACCTGAGCCTTAGATTTCTTGGGCTTAGGGGAAGTCTCGTCAGCCATTCTCTGTATGGAAACGATTGCGCCTCGTCTCCGCAATGACAATTCCTTGAAAAAACTTTGCAACCCTTCCGCACCCCACGAGTTCCATCCCCTGACAACGGAAAACGCGTTTCTTCCTCCAACCAAAAAACCCCACAAAAAAGAATCATGAAAATTCAAATTACAACAATCGCAGTCGCACTTGCCACCTCCCTCATCTCTTATGCCGAGCCTCCAGAAGGTAAGGGTAAAGGTGGACCTGAAGGCAAAAAAGGCCCACGTCCCCTTCCTCAGGAAATCGTCGAGAAATTCGACACCGACGGAGACGGAAAACTCAACAAAGAAGAACGCAAAGCGGCCTTCGAAGCCCGTAAAGCCGAAATGCTCCAGAAGTATGACAAAGACGGCGACGGAAAACTCAGTGAAGATGAGCGCAAAGCCGCGGCCGCTGACCGTAAAAGTGCAGCCATCAAGCGTTTCGATAAAGACGGCGACGGACAGCTGAGCGACGAAGAGAAAAAAGCAATGCGGGAAGAAATTCGCAAGCGCCGCGGTGGCCCAGAAGGCAGAGGCGGCAAAAGCAAAGGTGGTAAAAAAGGCCCCAAGAAACCCGCTGGCGAATAAGGACGATTAATCAATGCGGTGAGGTTCCTCCCCCCATCCTCCCCCCCCAAAAAAAAAGAGCAGGCGCATTAAGGGCCTGCTCTTTTTTTATGCCCTGATCGGAAGAGCGCATCGTAAGAAAAGCTAAACGGCGTAAATTCATCTCAATAAAAATCCCAAGCCTATAAAAACAGCCGCCACGATCGTCAACGTCACAATTCCGAACCAATACCAGAAGGGATTTAGATCTCGATCGACCTTTAACTCAACAAAGTCAATCCACATCAAAAACCAAAGCGCATTCACCTTCCGTGAGTTCAGACTCCACCCGATCCAAATCACAAATATCCCTGCAATCACAAAGTAACCCATCACCGTATTTTATCGAAACGCGAAATAGAATCAATTCTTTGAAACGCCCCATGTCATGTATCCTTGGAAGAACGTTCAAAGTTTTCATGACCTGCGAAACCTCAGCCTTTCGTGTATTTTGCGTATTTTACGGCTCCAAAGAGAAAACTTCAGCTCCCCATTCCCCTTGCATCTCAGAGAATCCACCTCACCTTTTTGGCATCAAAATCTCTGTCATCATTCCCGCGCACAACGAGGAAAAATTTCTCCCCGATGGCCTCGCCGCCATCGAAAAAGCCCGTGTATTCTACCCTTGTGACGTTGAAACAATCGTCGTTCTCAACCGCTGCACTGATCACACTGCCGAAATCGCAGAGCGCGCCGGATGCCGACTCGTCACCGAAGAAGCCAAGAACCTCTCCCGCATCCGAAATGCCGGCCTCAATGCCGCTGATGGCAACATCGTCATCACTGTCGATGCTGACAGCCGCTTCCACCCGCGCATGTTTCAAGACGTCGTCACCAAGCTTGAGAGCGGAAAATACGTCGGCGGCGGAGCCATGGTCCTCCCTGAGCGCTGGTCTCCGGGGATCTTCATGACCGGAGCCGTCATCGCGCTCTATCTCGCAAAATTCAAAGTCTCCTTTGGCACCTTCTGGACCACTCGAGAAGCATGCGAAGCAATCGGCGGATTTAATCCCGACTTCGTCACCATCGAGGATGTCGACTTCGCCGTCCGCCTCCGTCAGCTCGGCATTCACCGTGATCAAAAATTCGGAACCCTGTTCCGAGCACCGCTCACCACCTCCTGCCGGAAGTTCGATCAACAAGGCGATTGGCACGTCCTCCGCGAGCACGACTTCCTTAACCGCGCCATGACCGGCCACGATCCCGAGGCCGGAGAATACTGGTATGAGCCTGACAGATAATCATCTAAGATCCAAAAATCATGAACTTCCCTGATCTCGCCAAACTCCTCCAAACTCGGATTGAAGTCATCGCTAACCATGAATTCCGCGATCGCGATCCCGAGGCCCACCTTGAAGCTCTCAAAAATGTCAGCGAAGAGATTGCTTCGTGGCATGAAAAAAACCGAAGCCTTATCGATGGAAACCTCGACCATTTCCTCACCGGTGCCAGCTACCAAAAAGCTCTCCTCTACCTTGAGAATAAAACACGCCGCCCTTGCGGCCAATAAACGGGCTAGACTCACTCACTGACGTCAAAGCCTGCGTCGCGCGCTGCTTGCATCATCGCTTCCGGCAGCACTCCGTTTTTCATAACCATTCTCTTAACATTTCAAAAAGCGTCCCTCAAACCTCCTTTGGCTTGCATCATTCCTCATTATTCCTAGTTTCAGCGTGTCGCCGGAGTGGTGAAATTGGTAGACACGCGTGATTTAGGATCACGTGCCCTTGGGCGTGCAGGTTCGATTCCTGTCTCCGGTATTTTTTTATAATGGTGGGATTTCTCTGCCTCCCGCCTCCTCTCAGTAATTCCTGAGCGAGTCTTAAAAAAGCAACTTTCATCTGAAGAAGGAACTCAACGATAAACTCGCTGAACTCGGACTCGGCGAAGATCAGATTGTTGGCGTCATCGAAACCGTTTTGGGATTCACCGAAGATCAGCTCCCTGAAGCTACTGAAGGCAACGTCGAATTACTCATGAACGGAGAGACTTCCAAGCTTGGTGATATTCCCAGTGAGCTCTCCTCTTGGGAAATTTTTTTGACCACTCAAAATAAATCTCTGCGATAAATCCCCTGAAGCAGCCAAGTATAATTACGATTCTTTAACACCTCATCGTGTCCCTTCGCTCCATCGCCATAACCTTTGCGCTCAGCCTTCCTCTTCAAGGAAATGCTCAGAATCAAATCGATTTCTCGCGCGACATTCGCCCCATTCTCAACTCCCACTGCACGGGATGTCACGGCGGAGTAAAAAAGAATAGCGATGTCTCATTCCTCTACCGTGAACAAGTCATTGCTAAAGGAAAATCCGGCAAAGCCATCGTCGTCCCTGGTGACCCTGACGCCTCGGAAATGATGATACGCATCCTCAGCGAGGACCCTGATGAAGTCATGCCCCAACCCGATCACGGCCGCAGGCTCAACGATCAAGAAATCTCTCTTATCCGGCAGTGGATCAAAGAAGGCGCAAAATGGAACAATCATTGGTCCTTTGAAAAGCCCATTGCTCAAGAGACTCCCAAAGTCAAAAAAACCGACTGGCCGAAGAACGACATCGACCACTTCATCCTCGCACGGCTTGAAGCAGAAGAACTTTCCCCATCTCAGCCCGCCGCCACCAGCCGACTCCTGCGCCGACTCCACCTCGATCTCATCGGCCTCCCTCCCACGCTCGCCGAACTCGATGCCTTCGAGAAAAGCTACCTCGCAAATGCTGATACCGCAGTGAAAGCAGTCATCACTGACCTTTTAGCGCGTCCTGCCTTTGGCGAAAAATGGGCCACGCAATGGCTCGACCTCGCCCGCTATGCCGACTCCGAAGGCCTCGGTGCCGACCGCCGCTGGAACACTTGGCCCTACCGTGACTGGGTCATCCGCTCCTTAAATGAGGACATGCCCTATGGCGATTTCGTCAAAAAACAAATCGCCGGAGATCTCCTCCCGAATCCCTCGTTCGATGACCTCATCGCCACAACTTTTCACCGCCTCACTCAACAAAACGCCGAAGGCGGCACTGATAACGAGGAATTCCGAGTGATGGCCGTCATGGATCGTGTCAACACCACTTGGACCGCTCTCCAAGGAATCACCTTCGAGTGCATTCAGTGCCACGATCATCCATACGACCCCATCCGCCATAATGAATACTACAAGTTCATGGCCTTCTTTAATTCCACCCGTGATCTAGATTTAAACAGCCATTACCCTACCCTCCGCGTTCCTTATAAAGAAACAGACTTCGCCAAAGCAAACGAGCTTAAGTCGCGCTACGAAACCACCGCCCAAAAAATCCTCGCCGACTCGCAAACCGAGATCAAGAAAGCCCAATGGACCAAAGTCTCAAAAATGAGCGTCCTCGCAGATCGCGTTGGCTCTAAAACAAGAAGCCAAGACGGCTACCTCGAGTTCCTCACTGAGGGCACCATTCCTCGAAACATCGTCTTTCGTCTCCATATCCCGAAGCCTGAGCACCTCGACACCGTCACCGCCTTCCGAATCCACACCCTCCCGCTTGATCTTAAAAAATCGGCCCACACTGGCTCCCTTGGTTCCGTCCTTTCTCACGTCGTTCTTCGCGCTCAAATCCCCGGACAAGAAACCCCCAAAAACATCGCCCTTCAGCGTGTCCTCTCCGATGACTTCATCGACTTTCACTGGCCTCAGCACTCTTTGAATAAAGGAAACAAAGGCTGGGGTGCCCACACCCACCAGTTTAAGCCGCGCTCTGCTGTTTTCGTTCTCAAAGAGCCTCTTTCCCTCCCAGAAGGAAGCTCTCTCAACCTTGCCATTCATCACAATGACAACGCTCCAACCGGACCACTCGCGACCAAGCGAGGCCGACTTGACTTTACCGATTCTACCAACCTTCACCAGTGGACGTCCTCCCCAGAAACCCAAGCTCTCTTCGCCCAGGAAAACAAACTCCTCAACGATTATCGAAAACTTGGCCCCACTGCCATCCCTACCATGCAAGAGCTTCCTGCTCATCTCACTCGCGCCACCCACACCTTCATTCGCGGAAATTGGCTTGAGAAAGATGAAAAAGCTCTCCCCGCAGGAACTCCAGCATCCCTTCACCGCCTCGGTGTCGATCAAAATGCCACTCGCCTTGATCTCGCAAACTGGCTCGTCAGCCCTGAGAACCCCTTCACCTCTCGCGTCCTCGTCTCCCGTATCTGGGAACAAATCTTCGGTATGGGCTTAGTCGAAACCATGGAAGACTTCGGTTCCTCCGGCCTCGCTCCGAGCCACCCCAAACTTCTCGATGATCTCGCGGTCCGCTTCCAAACAGAAATGAATGGCTCCGTGAAAACTCTCATCCGTGAAATCCTTTCTTCTGCAACCTACCGCCAATCTGCCAAACGCGATTCTCTCAGCGGTCAGCAAGACCCGCGCAATCGCCTCCTCTCACGTGGTCCTCGCAATCGCCTCAGCGCCGAGAATATCCGTGACCATCACCTCACCGTTTCCGGACTCATCACCGAAAAACTCTTTGGCTATCCCGTCCGTCCACCGATCCCCGATGGCATTTGGAAACCCTTTAATGACGGCCCTTGGAATGCCGCAAAAGTGGGAGACCCTAATCGCTACCGCCGTTCCATCTACACCTATCGCAAGCGCAGCATCCCTCATCCTACCGCAGATTCCTTTGACTCCCCCACACGAGAAAACTGCTCCGCGCGCCGCCTCATCTCAAACACCCCTCTCGCCGCCCTCGTCACTCTTAATGATGAGGGCTTCGCCGAAATGGCAGGAGCACTCGCGCGACGCATGAAATATGAAATCAAAGGTGACACTAAAACGAAAATCATCACCGGCTTCCGTATCGCAACATCAAATAAACCCAGTGATCGCCAGTTCGAAATCCTCATCGACCTCTTTGAGAAAATCTCAAAAGACTATACTAGCAACCCCAAGCCATACAGCGGGCTCGCCAGCTCTCCTGACGGAGCCGCCTACACCGTCATCGCATCCACCATCCTCAACATGGATGATGCACTCACAAAGTGAGTGCTCTCATCTTTCCACCGGTAAAAAAACAAGCGTCACTTGAGCCGCATCACCTTCTGGTATTTGCTGGTAAATTTCAAAAGGAAGCACTTCCCGTCACTATCCGAACTGTTTTTATCATCGAGGTGTCACACCCTTCGTCTAAACCTCACTCACAAGAAAATACGGTCCATTATTCATCATTCCATGTCCTGAGAGCTTACATCATCGGAGGCCTCCTTCCTACCGCAGCCCAGCTTTACAGCGATCGGTGTGACCGCTCAGAATATCACCTCACCCTAGGTGGAATCGATCACCGAACCCCCATCGTCGGTGAGTAGATTATCCTTTTGCTTTGCAAATCTCGCCAAGCCGCTAACAAAGATGCGTGATCCAAGTCTCGATCGCCAAACAAGAAGTGAACTTTCTCCAAGAAGATCAGGTCATCTTCTCTGCACCCGTTTCTACCGCAACTAACGGCCAAGGCTTTACCGAAGGATCTTATCAGACTCCTACCGGGAAACTCCGTGTGCGGGAGAAAATCGGAGAAGGAGCCCCTCTCTTCACTTCATTTAAAGGACGCCTCCCACGCGCCATCTGGAATGGCGAAGCTGCTAGCGATGCCATCCTCACCCGGATCCTCTGGCTCGAAGGGCTCGATGATGAAAACGCAAACACCTACCAGCGATATATTTACTTTCACGGCACCCATGCCGAAGACCTCATCGGTCGGCCGTCCTCTCACGGCTGTATCCGCTTAAAAAATGAAGCGATGCTTCGCCTTTTCGACCTTTCCTCAATCTTCACTCCTGTAGAAATCAACGAATGAAAAAAATCATCGCCTTTGACTGCGATTCCACCCTTTCCGCCATCGAAGGCGTCGATGAACTCGCTCGTCTCGCGGGCCCTGAAATCTTCTCTCAAGTAGAAGAACTCACAAACCAGGCGATGAATGGGGAAATCGCCATCGAAGAAGTCTTTGCTAAACGACTCGAGCTCATCCGTCCTTCAAAGGAACAGTGCGACCAAATTGGCGAATTATACATTCAAAATATTGAACCCACTGCGCTGAAAACAATCACAGCTTTAAAAGACAATGGTTGGGAGTGCCTCATCATCTCTGGGGGCTTCACACCATGCATCGAATTGCTTGCTGAACATCTTGGTATCCAAACAATCGAGGCCGTCCCCCTCAATTTTTCAAAAAATAACGAATACCACTCTTTCGACGTTAATTATCCCACCACACGTAATGGAGGGAAACCAGACATCATCAAGAGCATCATCCAAAATCAAAGCCCAGACCATATCGTCATGGTCGGTGATGGTGTAAGCGACTTAGAGACACAACCTATTGTGAATCAATTTATTGCCTATGCAGGATACACCCCCCGAGATAAGGTGATCTCCCAGAGCACACACACAGTATATCAGCTATCAGACATTCGAGATATTTTAATATAGCTCGAATTTTCCTGTAAATCTTGTAAAGTTTTACTTGCCAAGACCGAAAAAAAACATAGTGTTTCGACCATGGCAAATAAAAAAGGCAAGCGCTACACTTCCGCTGAAAAGGCTGATGTTTTAAATTGGGTGAATGATTACAACGTTACCCATGGTCGGGGAGGAGTCGCAAACGCGAGTAAGGAGTTTAACATTACGCAACTCACCATTCACAATTGGGTACGCCAAGGCGGAGCCGCAATGAGTTCAGGTGGTGGAACGCGTGTTGCACCGAATCATTCTGGTATTCTTCGTCAACTTGCAGACCTTCTCGATCAGATTTCTGAGCGTGAGACTGAGCTCAGCAAACTTCGCAAAGAGTATGATGCTCTTCGCAAGAAGCTTTAACATCTATTATTTTAAAACAGGATTATACCATTCCTGTTAATCTCTAAAGGAATCTGGAAGATCGCTCTTCCAGATTTTTTTGTGTTTGGGTCTGACACATTGAGATCAAAAAAAGTCTACCGATCTCATCACTCTTTTTATCCTCTTGGATAGAGCTCGTGGAACTTTATTGCCTCTACCCCAAGGGCAGCTGCTGTTCCGAGAATCGTCTCCTCACTCGCAGTTCTAGGCACCTGTGCAGCCGGACGGGTTAGTCCACAGATCAATTGGCCGTAGTTCTGGGCTCCACCAACGTGCTGGAGTAATTTCAGAGAAATATGAGCAGCGTCCAAAGATGGAAACACCAGAACATCGGCAGGGGCCTTTCGCTCTTGCGAAGGTAATTTCACCTCCGCAGCAGCAGCATCAAGTGCGACATCGGCTTGAATTTCTCCGTCAATCTCAATTTCGAGAGGATCAGCTTTTTCACGAGCCAGAGCAGTCGCAGCCTGAACTTTCAAAGCCGGGGCGGTATTTGAGGTCCCCATCGTCGAATGGCTGAGGAGAGCCACGCGGACACGGCGCCCAAGATAGTGATGCGCTAGTTTACCCGTCTCCACTGCAATCGAAGCTAGCTCTTCAACGGTAGGGTCAGCAACGAGGCCGCAATCCGAAAGAAAGAGCTTCCCATCACGTCCAAAGTGCGCCAGCTGATCAGAAACAAGAGTGGTCACGGCAAAAACGCGAGGCACATCTGCATTCGGAGCAATTAAATGAAGCAGTGGACGGAACACCCCTGCCGGCGTGGAAACGTTTCCGGAGAGGCAAGCATCAGCATGACCATACTGAACCATCATGGCCGCAAAGTAATCAGGGTCCGACAAAATCGACTTCGCATCGATATCTTTAATTCCACGATATCGCTCAATTCGCTCAAGACGCTCACAGAAGAGTGGGAAGTCTGAGGCCAAATCAGGCTGGATCACACGCACGAGTTCCATCTTAGTCCCGAGCTCATCCGCACGTGCGCGGATCGCTTCGCGGTTTCCTACCAAAATGGGAATTCCAATTCCGAGTTCCACCATCTTTTCCGCGACTCGAAGAATACGATCATCATCCGCATCGGAAAAAACAATCCGTTTAGGGTGACGCTTGAGTTGTTCAAAAAGTGGCTCCGTGAAAGAATTTGGAGCAGAAAATGCGCTGGCGGAATCGGACATGTGTTGCGGGCTTTGCGCCATGCAAGGAATCTAGTATGAACATCCCCAGCTCGTAAACGCCAAAGACCATATGCCGGCAGATTATCACACCCACACCCCACTTTGCCAACACGCCGAAGGCGAACCCGAGGAATACATTGATGCCGCCATCGCCGCGGGCCTGACCGAATACGGTGTCTCAGATCACGCTCCGCAACACCCCGAGCCTTTCGATGACTGGCGGATGCTCGCGAGCGATCTCCCCGCCTATCTCGAATGGATTTCACGCGCAAAAACTCATGCTGCGGGGCGAATCCCCGTTCGTTCAGGCCTCGAATGCGATTGGCTCCCGGATAATCACGAATGGATTATCCAGCTCCACCGAAATGCAGACTGGGACTATCTCATTGGCTCTATTCACTATCTCGACGGCTGGGATTTTGATAACCCTGCATGGCTTGGCCGCTGGGCAGAAACAGATGTCGAAGAAGCCTGGAGCACCTACTGGAAAGAATACACTACAATGGTCAAGACCGGCCTTTTCGACTTCGTCGGCCACCCCGACCTCATCAAGAAATTCTCTTACCGCCCCGAAGGTGATCTAAAGCGCTTTTATGATCCAGTCATTCAAGCACTCGTGGATCATGATGGAGCAATCGAACTCAACACCGCCGGCTTCCATAAACCCTGCGCTGAGCAATATCCCACTCTCGAGTTTCTCCAACTTGCCGCAAGCGCAAAGATCCCAATTACCCTTTCCTCAGATGCACATGCCCCTGCAGAAGTCGCTCGGGACTTTGACCAAGGTGTAACCCTCCTCAAAGAAGCCGGCTTCACCCACACCTGCCTTTTCGAAAAGAGAATCCGTAAATCGGAACCGCTTCCTTAGAAGCTAATCCTGCGCACGAAGCGTCACCGAATTCCCGTGCCCGAAGAGCCCTTCCATTTCGGCAAAGTGTTCGACGTGCTTTTGTGATTTCCGAACCGCTTTCTGATCCATCTTCACCACACTAGCTCGGCGTTGAAATTGGTCAGCACGCAACCCAGAGAAGCTTCGCCCGCTTCCCTCGGTAGGAAGAGTATGACTCGGCCCTGCTAAGAAATCACCCACCGCAACCGCCGAGTAATTCCCCACATAAATCGCGCCTGCAGTGCGAACTTGATCAAGCCACTTGTCTTCATCTTTTGCGACGAGAACCAAGTGCTCCGGAGCCCAGTCGTTCACGATTACAATGGCCTCTTTCATCGACTTCACCCGCAGCATGAATCCCGCTTTTTTGAGCGCCGTTTTCGCAATCTCTGCTCTCGGTAAATCCGCAAGCTGTCGTGTCACTTCCTTCTGAACATCCGCGAGCAACTTTTTAGATGTCGTCACAAATCCCACTACACTGTCGGAACCGTGCTCGGCTTGCGCTAAAAGGTCAGCCGCTAAAAACTTCGGGTTCCCTGTGGCATCAGCCGCGATTAAAACCTCCGAAGGCCCGGGTAAAAGGTCGATCGCAACCGCACCCACCATCTGGCGTTTCGCTTCAACTACGAACTTATTTCCGGGCCCGAAAATCTTATCCACTGGGGCTATTGTCTTCGTGCCCATTCCAAGAGCCGCAATCCCGTGAGCTCCGCCCATTTTATAAATCTCAGTCGCTCCAGCTTCGGTCAGCGCGTAGAGAAGATTGGGATTAACCTTCCCATCCGCTCCTGGAGGAGTTGCCGCGACAATCTGAGGAACCCCTGCCGCTTGCGCAAAAGCTCCTGTCATTAAGGCCGTCGAAACTAAGGGAGCTTTCCCTCCAGGAACATAAATTCCAACACGATCAAAAGAAACAAAACGCTCTCCCACTTGTGCTCCCTCGGCATTCTTGTAAGTCCAATCTTTACGCAGAGAACGCTTCGCAAAGGCGTGAATATTTTTCCTCGAAGCAGCCACCGCCGCCTTTGTCTCAGGACTCACTTGCGCCCTCGCCTCATTGAGTTCCGAATCGCTGACTCTAAGAGCTGACTTTTTCAAACTCGCCCCATCAAATCTTTTCGCAAAATCCACCAAGGCTGCATCGCCACGCTTCACTACTTCGGAAACAATTCCTTCCACCGCTTCGCGAACATCATCACCTGGGATTGCGCGACGATTCAGTGACTTTACAAACCGCTCGTAGCCGGAATCTTCGTAGCTCAGCGTCTTAATCTTCATGGCAAACCTCTACCTCGCAGTCGCGGAATCGGCAACTCCTATCAAGCGGACCTTTTCAATCTTTATTTCCAAAAGAGATCAATTGCTAAAACCGCGACCATCAAGATCGCCACCACTATTTTCATCAGCATCCCCGCGACCGTTCCAATCACCGATCCCACTCCAGAAGCGGTCGCGGGCTTCAACGTCTTGTCAGTCAAAATCCATTCACAGGCGAAAGCTCCAATTAATGGGCCTAGAAAAAGCCCAAAGGGCATAAAAAAAATCCCCACGATTCCTCCCACAACCGCCCCAAAAGCGCCCCACCGAGTCCCTCCAAACCAACGTGTCCCGACCGCACCACTCAGAAATTCCAAGACCTGGGCCACAATCACCCCGATTCCGAGCGTAATAATTCCCCACCATTCCACCCCACCACCATCATTGAGGCTCAAAAACGGGATAAAAGCCGCTGCAAATATCAGTAAATGCCCCGGTAAAAACGGCACCACCGTACCCACCAAACCTAGCATTACTAAGCTTCCCATCGCGATCCAGACACCCCAAGTAATCGCAAAGTCTGAAATCCAGTCCCACATTGCCACCTAAACTGCGCAAAATACGCCCAAACGCCTATTCCAAAATAAGAACATCTTTCTAAAGACCGCATTGACCTCATGCGTATAAATCAGTCTGATTCTTAATCTTATGAAACGATTCTGGCTACCTTTCCTCGCTGCCTGCACCCTCCACGCGCATTCCAAGACAGTTCTCTTCAATGGGAAAACTGACGGATGGAAAATGGCAGGGCCCGGCTCTTTTGAAATTCAAGACGGTATCGCAACCGCAAAAGGAGGCATGGGCCTCTGGTGGCATGAAAAAGAGCTTCATAACTTTTCACTCCATCTCCAGTTCAAACTCGATGATCCAAAACAAAACTCCGGCGTTTTTCTCCGCTTCCCCGATCCCGGTGATGATCCATGGATCGCCGTCAAACAGGGTTACGAAATCCAAATCTCTGGAGACCAAGTTGCGGATAACCAAACCGGTTCTATCTACAAAATTCAACCTCCCGTCGCGAACCCCATTAAAATTGGCGCGTGGAATGACTATCACATCATCGCTGCCAACGAGAAAATCGCTGTCATTCTAAACGGAAAACTCATTAACATCTTCATCGCGAAAAAAGGACGCGGCGATATCAAAGGTCATGTCGGGATTCAAAATCACGATGACAAATCACCTGTTCAATTCAGAAATATCTCCATCAAGAATCGTGGAACAAGCGGCACTCTTCTCGAGGCGATTTCCATGGCTGGAATTCCCCGCTCCGAGCTTACCCAATATTGGGCTAAAGCAAATCCCATCACCTCCCCGATGATGCCAACCCGCAACGGCAGTGAGCGCAAAGGAAAGCCAGACTGGTATCGCACCGCTGATCATGGGCCGGCATTTTTCCAATCCTTCTCTGACTGGTTTAAAGGCGACTATCGTGCTGAATCCGCCATCAAAGGACTCGCCCTCTCTTATTCCGCCATCCCCACCCGCCAAGCCCTTTTTAACTGTGAGACCCTTGGGCTTATTTCTGCCAACTACGATGGCACCGCACTCCACAACACTCCTTGGGGTGGTGGCCATGGTCAGGTGAATAAATTCCTCAACAAAGATCACACTCTTTTTACCACCTCCTCTCCCATCGTCTGGGCTGATGATAACGGAAGTTTCGAAGACACACGTGAACTCAAAGGACATGGCAATATGCCCAACACCAAATTCCTCGGCTACCTTCGAAATGGCAACAACATCGTCCTGCACTACTCCGTAAACGGTTCTGAAATGCGCGACACCCTTGCCGATCATCGTGATGGCCTCGCGCGTCTCATGGAAATCGACCCTCACGAAAAAAAACTCATCTGCCGCCTTGCTGATTTTTCGAGTGAAAAAGAGTTCACCATAAAAGTCGCGGGCGAAGGCGCGGAAATTAAAGTCAAGGAAGGCTCCCACTTCCTCCACCTTTCCCCTTCCCCGAAGAAGCGCTCCATTTCCCTTCTCTATGCCCGCAATGCCGAAGGTGAGCCCAGCCCACCCGTTGCTTTCGCCCCTTATCTGAAAGCTGGAAAAGGCATCTCACCAGAGACCTTCACCGTCGATGCCAAGCTCGACACTTCAGAAAATCCATGGCTCGTCGACACCATCCCGCTTCCTCCTGCGCTAGCAAATTCCCCATATCTCTCGAAGGTCCGCATGTCAGACTTCGACTTCTTCCCCGGCGGTGATCGCGCTCTTCTCTCCACTTGGGATGGCGATATCTGGCACGTCTCTGGCTTGAATGAATTCAAAACCATTACTTGGAAACGCTACGCCACCGGATTCTTTGAGCCCCTCGGTCTCCGCATCATCGATGGCATCCCACACATCGCAGGACGTGATGCCATCTGGCAGGCCGTCGATACTAATGACGACCACGAAGCCGACTTCTTCACCATCTTTAATAACGACGTTCTCATCACCAACAACTTCCACGAATTCCAATTCGGCCTCGAGACCGATCGCGATGGGAACTTCTACTTCGCCAAAGCCTCCCCTGTCCGCCCCGGCGGCCGTGGGTTTGATAAGATCGTCCCACACAATGGAGCCTTTATCAAAATCTCGGCTGACGGATCCACCCTTGAAGTCCTCGCCACCGGTCTTCGTGCTCCTGGCGGCATCGGAGTCGGCCCGAATGGTGAAATCACCACCGGAGAAAACGAAGGAACTTGGCAGCCATGTTGTAAAATCAACTACTTCGAGCCCACCTCGAGCACCAAGGGGTTCTTCGGTGTCGAGAACGCACGTCACGGAGTTGAAACCGAATACACCAAGCCTCTTTGCTACCTTCCGATGAACGTGGACAACTCAGGTGGAGGCCAGCTCTGGATTCCAGAACACTCCAATCTCGGCATTCCTACCGGCGAGCTCCTCCACCTCTCCTACGGGCAATCCAGCATCTATCACGTCCTGCGTCAGAAGCTCGGAAAAGGCAGCTACCAAGGCGGCGTCACTAAACTGCCCATCAAGCTCGGCTCCTCCGCTCAGCGTGCTGCCTTCCACCCTGATGGTTCCATGTTTGTCTGCGGTTTCCGTGGCTGGCAGACCAATGCCGCCACCGAGTCAGCCTTCCAGCGCGTCCGCAGAAATACGGAAGTCGCCTTCCCTCTCCCCACGGCAATGGAAGTCACCAAAGACGGAATCGAACTCACCTTCGCAAGTGAACTCGACGAAGAACTCGCCAATGATCCGTCCTCTTTCACCGTGCAACGTTGGGACTACGTTCGTGGCCCACAATATGGATCCGGTCACTTCTCTGTCGATCACGTCAATTCTGAAGCCCGTAAAAATGCGCTCGAGAAAGAATCAAAAAAACACCGTGTGCAGGATAAAGTCGAAGTCACCTCAGCCATACTTTTGGATAATAAAAAGAGTGTCCTTATCACCCTCGCAGGCCACAAAGCCTGTAATCAAATGCGGATCGAATACGACCTCGAAACCACCGACGGCGACGAACTCATCGGATCCCTCCACAACACCATCCACGAACTCCCCGCTCAGTAACGTCCTCGCTAACAAAGCCCCAAAGGGCTAGATATTCTCAGCCTAGGGCATCGCCCCTAGGTTGATGCATCAGGAACCACCGAGACCTGAAAGGGCGACACAATCTTTCAAACCAATCTCCCTCCGAAGACATTCCACTCATATGCGCTTCCTCTCTTTGCTCCTCACCCTCGCTTTCGCTTCTCTAGCCAACGCCACCCTCACCACCACTTTCAAACGCGACGAGGAATCCATCACCGGCAGCTCGCGCATGCCCGCGCTCTTGGTCGAAAAAGGAACGCCCCCCGTCCAAGGAATGTCCCCCGGATCCTTCAGTGCAGATTTTGAAGGAACCCTCACTCTCGAAAAGCGCTCCCGCCTCACTTTCTCTCTCGAGGGAACGGGCTCCGCTACCCTCTTCATCAACGGAGAAGAAGCCCTCAAAGTAGAAGGCGATCTCAGCTCCGCTGAATCCGAACGCCTCCGCCTCAACCCTGGCGAACACGCTCTCAAAGTCAGCTATCAATCCCCCGAAGATGGTTCCGGTTCTTTCCGCCTCTTCTGGGCTGAGCGCAAAGCCTTCCCCCGCGAGCCCATGCCCGCAACTGCTTTCAAATCTGGTGACACCCCCATCAACGCCGCCCACCTCGTCGCTTCCCATAACTGCACCAAATGCCACGAAGCCGGAGACCTTGGCCCACTCGCCATGCCCGAACTCGTCCACTCCGGCCCCGACCTCACTCACATTGGCGATCGCGTCACCGAAGAATGGCTCGTCCGCTGGATCGCCGAGCCCGATAAACTCAAACCAACTACCACCATGCCTGCCATGGTGAATCACAAAACTCCTGAAGGTGCGCAAGATGCAGCCGACCTCGCGGCTTATCTCGCCACTCTCAAAAAAGCCGAACCTGCCCCAGCTCCTGATCAAGCCCTCGCCCAAAAAGGCGGCGCTCATTTCCACAACCTTGGCTGCGTCGCTTGCCACACTCTCCCTGCGGATCACGAAATCGACTACGAGCAACACCGCATTCCGCTCAACAACACCGCCACCAAATATCGTGGTGACTCGCTCGTAAAGTTCCTCCTCAATCCCTCCGAGCATCATCACGCGATCAAGATGCCGAACTTCCGGTTGAAAGAAACGGAAGCTCAGGCACTCGCCTCTTTCCTCACGCAAGAATCCACGGGCCGCCACACTCCTGACCCGTCTGAGTTCGCCCCTGGCGATGCCATACGAGGAAAAGAAATCGCTACTAAACTCAACTGTGCATCCTGCCACACCGGCCTTCCTGCTTCTTCATCGAAAGCCCCAAAACTGAGTGACCTCAAAAACTGGGGCGACCAAGGCTGCCTCGGGCCGGGCGAAAAACGTGGCAGCGCCCCTCGCCTCATTCTCTCACAGGAAGAAAAAGAAGCTCTCATCAAAGCAGCCGCTCAGGTGCCCAACCACATCCGCTTCGATACTCCTTCCAGCTACGCTACGCGCCAGACCGAGGCCCTCCGCTGCAACTCTTGCCACCAAAACGATGGTAAAGCGTCTCTCCTCACTGGAAACCATGCGGATTCGAAAAAACTCGTCGCCCACATCGAAGGCCACGCAGAAAAGCTCGAGCAATCACGGCCCCCGCTCACCCACATGGGAGCGATGCTTCACACCCCATATTTTGAAAAGATGCTCCTCGGCACTGCTGAACCTCGTCCGCGTCCTTGGCTCGACATGCGCATGCCTGCCTACGAGGTCCACGCCAAGCCACTCGCCAAAGGACTCGCTCACCAACATGGACTTCCGACCTCTACACCCGCGACCAACACTCCAGACAAAGACCTCGTCGAAACCGGAAAAATGCTCGCAGGAATGACTGGTTACGCCTGCGTCACTTGCCACGCCATTGGAGAAGCACCTGCTCTTGCCGCTTTTGAAGTTCAGGGAATCAACTTCGCTCTCGCCCATGAACGACTTCGCTCTGACTACTTCCTCCAGTGGATGCATCATCCAACTCGCATGGTCCCCGACACTAAGATGCCAAAATACACCAATGATGACGGCTCAGCACTCCGTCCCGATATCCTGGAGGGGGATTCCAAGAAACAGTTCCAAGCAATTGAGGCCTACTTCCAGTCGCTGACAAAATAAGAGAGACTTTACTCTCTTAAAAAAATCTCACCCTGCCCCATCAAGACGCAGGAGCCTCCAACTTTCGCGCTCCCATCTTCCATCATCTCAATCGAGATAATACTCGGCCTCCCCATTTCAAAGCCCTGCTCGTGAATCATCGTGCAGTCTTCAGTGAGACCATATTTTTCCCGGTAAGCACCAAGCGGACCCTGTGCACTTCCGGTCGCAGGGTCTTCGATAATCCCAAAGCGCGGTGCAAACATCCGTGTGTGTGCGGATGCCTCTGAAGTTTCACTACCGAGGCAGAAAGGCATCACCTCACGGGTCTCGATCGCAGCACAAACTTGATCAAGTTTTTCTAGGCTCAAACTCGCTCGCTTTACCGCATCTAGGGATTTCAAAGGCACCAGAATAAAAGGCACCCCAGCAGAAACGACCTGCACTGGCGCGCCCTCGATTAAATCATCAGCTGATAAACCAAGCGCCTCCGCCAACGCAGTACCATCCAGCGTTTCGCCAAATTCCGGCACGGGCTGATGCATCGTGACCTGGCCTTTCGTCTCCACCACCGTCTGCCCGATCCCAAGGTCAAAGACCAAGGCGTCTGGAGATTTAGGAGCGAGTAACCCCTTTTCCAAAATCGCAAAAGCAGTCCCAATCGTCGGATGGCCAGCCATCGGAATCTCACAACGCGGTGTGAAAATACGAACGCGACAATCAGCCTCATCACTCACTGCCTTCTGAAGAAAAGTCGTTTCCGAGAGATTGAGCTCCTGCGCAATCGCCTGCATCTCAGCCTTCATCAAATCATTCGACTGAGGAAACACCGCCAAAGGATTCCCTCCAAATGGCTGATCCGTAAAGACATCGACTAGATGATAGTGGAGCGATCTCATAACGCCTCAAGACAATGCCTCACTCCACAAAAAAGCCGACCTCGCTTTCACGAAATCGGCTGAAATTTCAAACCACCTCTTAATTTTAACTCTCCCCCTTTGCGCGGGGCTCGCCGCTTTCGCGGGTACTGCCAGGGCTGGTGACGAATGGGCCACCTTCGAGAGGGGCCACGCCTGAGAAGGCGACGTCTGGCATTTCACTCTCTTTTCCAGCGAGCGGGAAATC
>JBDNAW010000038.1:0-20773 GCA_039768255.1 Akkermansiaceae bacterium
CGGCAGTTGATGTCAACAAGACCATCGATAAGGGAAGCGATGCCACCAAGGCCGTGGATTCGTCGAGAGACGTGGCCGAAGAGGCTGCTGAGGAAGCCTCAAAGAAAGGAGGAAAATACAAAGATGTTCGTTCTGCAAACAAAGGAGGCGAAGTTCATCATACTCCCGCAAATTCAACAAATAATGTTGCTCATGGCGAAGGTCCCAGTATACATATGGAAACAACCGATCATCGAAAAACAGCCAGCTGGGGTAGTTCCAAAGATGCTCAGGCTTATCGAAAGAAACAAAAAGAACTGCAAAAAAAAGGTCGCAGAGATGACGCTATCCAAATGGACATCGATGATGTTAAAGATAAATTTGGAGAGAAATATGACGAGGCCATTGAGCAGATGATCGATGATTTAGATTAAATTTATGAGCAGGGAAATAATACCATTTACCGGATTTGTTGGAGCCCAATTCGGGCAACTAAGATCCAAGGTGCGTCAAACACTTGGTTCAGGGTTTTCATCCTTTAAAAAAACACCGTTTTCAGAAACAGAAACCGATGCTTACGATAATTTGGGCATTCATCTATTTTACAACAAAGACGACAGACTCGAATTTATTGAAGCATTTCCACCTGCTCAAGTACACTTCAAAGGAATTGAGTTTATCAACCAAAACATCGATGCCGTCATTGGTGAAATGAAGCAGTTTTGCTCTGATTATCGTTTTGAAGAACCTTCTTATTTTTTTGATGACTACGGTCTTGTGCTAAACGAAGAAGATGGAAAAATCGAAGGTGTATCTTTGTTCAGTAAAGGATACTACGAATGATTTTTCTTTGCAAAAACATGTCACACAAAAACACAAAACACGTCAGGCATACAACAAGGCCCGTCACAAAACACAAAAACATGTCAGGCATGAATGGCATAGAACAAGGCCCGTGATCGTGAATCTAAGCAACTACGTGGTTTTGACGGCCGTGGAGAGCGGGGCAAGGTGGCGCAGATTTTATGGATCGTGCGGCTCCTTTGCGTGGGAAGCTCCTTTGAAGAAGGGGGGCGTGCGTGCCTTTTGGGGCCAGGGGGACTGATTGTTTAGGACTCGGTGGTTGGTGGGATGAGGAGGACGATTTCGCCTTTGGCTTTTCGCTCGGAAAAGTGGGTCTTGAGTTCGGCGCAGGTTCCGTGGTGGAGGGTCTCGAAGGTTTTGGTGAGCTCGCGGGCGACGCAGATTTTGGTGTCGGGCGAGAGCTCGGCGAGGATTTCGAGAGTGGAGGGAATCCGGTGGGGGGATTCAAAGAAGAGGGTGGTCTCGGGGGAGTCGAGAGCGGCTTGGAGTTGCTTGCTGCGTTTGCCTTTTTTGACGGGGAGGAAGCCGTGGAAGGAAAAGGGATGAGGTGGAAAACCTGAGGCGACGAGGGCGGTGGTGATGGCTGAGGGGCCGGGAAGAACGGTGAAGGGGACTTCGGCTTCGCGCGCGGCTTTGATGAGGCGGTGGCCAGGATCAGAAAGGCAGGGGGTACCGGCATCTGAGATGATGGCGATTTTTTCTCCAGCGGCGGCTTTTTTAAGTAGCTCAGGGATACGCCGGTCTTCGTTGTGATCGTGGAGGGCGGTGAGGGGCTTGGTGATTTCGAGGTGATTGAGGAGCTTGAGCGAGTGACGGGTGTCCTCGCACGCGATGAGGTCGGCTTCGCGGAGGGTCTCGATGGCCCGAAGGGTGATGTCCCCGAGGTTTCCGATGGGGGTGGGGACGAAAGTCAGCATCTTTAAAATCCGTCAGCTAATCGTGAGACGATGGCGCGGGAGGCGCGGGCGAGGGCGTCGGGGAGGGCGTTTCGGCGAGCGGTTTGAAGGTTGGGGTCGACGAAGAAACGGGTCCGGCTTTTGGTGGTTCCGTTTTCGAGGGCAACGCCTGGTTTAAGGGGGTTACTGAGAGTCCAGGTGAGGGTGATTTCCATTTCGAGTTCTTCGGAGCGGAGGGAGTCGAATTCGGAGGAGCGGACTTGGCGGTATTTGATATCTTGCAGGGTGAGGAAGAGGGTGGCATCGGAGCTGGAGCTGGTGCCGACGCGGTAGGTGCCATCATTGATAAAGGCATCGACGACGGCATTGGTGGTCATGGCCTCAGCGCGAGGGAAGAGAGTTTTGTTTTGCGCAAGGGGGATGTGAACGCTTTGGACTTTTGCTAAGGGTTTGGGCTTACTTCCGCCAGCTTGGTAGCTCGCGCAAGAGGCGAGGAGTAAGCAGAGCGAGAGGGGGAGGATGGAGGCGAGGACTCTCATAGGAACTAGTACGGCAGGATTATTGACTCAGTTTTGTAATCCAAGCTTTGGCTTGGTTGTGGAGGAGGCCGGGCTTGGAGTTTCGGACGACTTCTTTGTAGTAGAAGAGGGCGGAGTCATTCTGGTTTTTCTTCCGGTAGAATTCTGCGGTGTTGTAGGTGCGCTCGATATTTCCGGATGCGATTTTTGTCATTTGTTTTTTAGCTTCACGAGCATGACGCCCGTTGGGGTAGCGGGAGATGACTTCTTCGAAGGCGCGGCGGGCGCGGTCAAGGTTCGCCTGATCTTGGTTTCCTTCTTCGGCTTCCTTGAGGAGGAGTTGTCCAATGCGGAATTGTGCTTCAGGGGCGAGTGTGGATTCGGGATACAATGAGACGACTTTTATAAAAGCGGGAATGGCGCGGTCGATCTTCTGGTCGTTTTGCCAGACTTCACCGATGGTGAATTGGGCTTTTGGTGCAGAAGCTGCGCGCGGGGCGTTGATGCGGACTTTATCAAGCATTCCGACGGTTTTCTTAGGATCGAGCTTGGTTTTTAAGCCGATGAAAGTTGGGGTGCGAAGGTCTCCTCCAGCAGCGGCGTGAGCGAGGGCGATCTCGCGTTTGATGGCGGTAGCGTAGTGGGGAGAGTTTGGATACTTGGTGATGAGGCCATCGTAGGCATTGAAGGCATCGAGGAGCTTGCCGGAGTTATCCAGAAGACGGGCATTTCGATATTGAGCATCGGCAGCGACGAGGGAGAGGGGGTATTCCTTCGAGACTTTTTCGAAGAGTTTGCGAGCGCGTTTGGTTTTTCCAGCTTGTTCAGCGGCGAGGGCTGCATTGTAGAGGTCTCGGGCCTCCCCTTGGCTGGCGGAAACGGTGCTGGCGAGTTGGGCGGCTCCGAGGTCCTTTTGGCAAGAAGGGAGCAGGGTGAGAGAAGCAAGAGAGGCCA
This sequence comes from Akkermansiaceae bacterium, assembly GCA_039768255.1. Lineage (GTDB taxonomy): Bacteria > Verrucomicrobiota > Verrucomicrobiia > Verrucomicrobiales > Akkermansiaceae > SW10. The sequence goes on from JBDNAW010000038.1 coordinate 3,212, forward strand.
GGAAAATGGATGTCTTTAGGTATGACATGCCGAAAGGCTAGGCGATTTAGGGGGGAGAGTCTAGGGGGACTTTTTCTTTACGGTTAAGGAGCGAATCTTGGCTACGGAGCATGCGTAACTTGGTTGAGGCGGTTTTCGGCTTAGGGATTGAATTTTGATGAACGGCTAGCTTCTGTGGCATTCCTGCAAGGGATCGGAATCCATTCCTTTTTTTCAAAATGCGACTTAAAGAGGGAGAGAAATCTGCTTATGCGAATGCGTGAGACAGAGGTGACGGGCCTCGGAAAGTTTCTCAGAGCACGATGCTGATGGGATACTTGTGAAGAGGTTTTTAGATCGGTTGTAGACTCGCGAGAAGTTCTTCAGGCTGCGCCCCATTTTCGCGGAGTGTTTTTAGAGAGAGGGCATCATCTCGTTTGGCTAAACGCTTACCTTTGTGATCAAGAATCAGCCGGTGATGTTCATATTCAGGCTCAGGTAGTTTTAACAATTTTTGTAAAACTCGGTGCACGTGCGTGGCACTCAAAAGATCATCGCCGCGGGTCACCAAATCAATGTTCTGAGCTGCGTCATCGACGACTACGGCGAGGTGATAGGACGTGCCGATGTCTTTCCTTGCCAGAATGAGATCACCGAGAAGCTCACCCTGCACCGCGATTTCTCCATGGATTCGATCAGAGAAAGTAAGGGGGCCGGTGAGTGAAATGGCTTTTTTAGCATCAAGTCGCCATGCTGGCGTTGTGTTTCCTAACGGTTTTTTTGCTCCCTCACGGCAGGTTCCTGGATAGAGCGGGCCTTCTGGTCCTTGAGGTGCGTTGGTGAAATTTGCGAGTTCTGATTCGATCTCTCGGCGCGTGCAGAGACATGGGTAAATGACCCCGAGCTCTTTAAGTTGAGTTAGCGCCCGGGTGTAATGTTCGATTCGATCGAGTTGGCTCCAAGGCTCTCTTTTCCAGTGAATTTCGAGCCAATTGAGATCTTCTTTGATCTGTGCGTAATACTCTTTCCGAACCCTTGTGTGGTCGATATCTTCATATCGAATCAGGAAGTCTCCGCCACTCTGTTGTGCTCTCTTAAAGGCGACCATGGCGGCAAAGGCGTGGCCTAAATGAAGGTGTCCCGTCGGGCTGGGAGCGAAGCGTGTCGTCATTGGGTGCGAAAAACTGTTAGCAGGATCGTTAAAGGTGGTTTAAGACTCCGGCGTGTCGAAGAAAAAGAAAGTGATCGTTGTCGGTGCGGGACCTGGAGGGCTCTCCTCGGCCATGATTTTGGCAAATCGGGGCTTTGATGTCACGGTCATCGAAAAAGCGGACCGTGTTGGTGGTAGAAATGCGGAACTCAAAGTGGGTGATTACTCCTTCGATACTGGCCCGACTTTTCTTCACCAGAAGTTCACTCTTGATGAAATTTTTGCGGAAGTCGGTAAAGATAGCGCGGATTACATGGAGCTCGTTCAGCTCGATCCGATGACCCGTCTCACTTGGAATGATGCAACCATCGAGACGAGTAGCAATGAGGAGAAGATGGCGAGTCATATCGCGGAGGTTTTCCCTGGCGATGAGGTAGGCTACCGCCGTTTTATGGATGATCATGCGGCGAAGCTTCGTGCGATTTATCCCTGCCTCCAAAAGCCTTATCACAAGCTCTCAAAATATGTCGATAAGGACCTCTTCAAAGTTTTCCCTTATATCGCGACGACAAAGAGCGTCGTCGATGTTCTTGATGAGTATTTCGATGACGACCGGCTAAAGCTCGCTTTCACCTTTCAGGCGAAATATCTCGGCATGAGTCCGTGGAGTTGCCCTGCGCTCTTTAGTATTCTGAGTTACACCGAATATAAATACGGTATTTATCACGTCCAAGGTGGTCTTTGTAAAATCTCCGAAGGAATGGCGAAATGCGCTGTTGAAGAAGGTGCTGATATTCGTCTCAACACTCCGATGAAGGAAGTGATCTTTGAGGGGAATGAGGCAAAGGGCGTCATTCTTGCAAATGGTGACCGCCTCGAGGCTGATCATGTCATCATGAATGCCGATTTCGCCCATGCGATGGTGAATCTCATGAATGGCCGCAGCAAAAATCCGGCCGAATTGGAATCTAAAAAGTATTCCTGTTCTACCTTCATGCTCTATCTAGGCATTGATAAAATTTACACGGAAGAGCCTCATCACCACATCATCTTTGCCGATGATTATGCTCAGAATGTGGAAGACATTCGTGGGGAAAAAATCGTCTCTGATGACATGTCGGTATACGTGCGTAATTCCAGCGTGATCGATCCGCACGTCGCACCGGAAGGGCATTCTCAACTCTACGTTCTGGTCCCTACGATTAACTGCCGAAATGGTTACGATTGGGAAGCGACTCAGAAAGAGTATCGCGATAAGGTGATCAAACGGATCGAGGAAAAGACGGGCATGAAGGACCTGAGCGATCACATTGTAGAAGAACGGATTCTCACTCCTGATGACTGGCGTGACGAAGGCGATGTCTTTATGGGTGCGACCTTTAACCTCGCTCATACCATTGATCAGATGCTCTACATGCGTCCGCATAATCGACTTAAGGGGTATGAAAACCTTTACCTAGTCGGTGGGGGAACTCATCCAGGGAGTGGACTCCCGACCATTCTTGAAAGTGGTCGCATCTCATCGAATCTTCTCTGTGATTCCGTCGGTGTTGAATACACCCGTGCTGACCTTGCCCCGGTTTACGATGAGGTATGAGTGAGCCGATCAGCATGACTCCGATAGGAGTTGTGGAAAGCTGCTATGGGGAAAAATTTGGAACTCCGAGGCAGGGCGGTTTAGTGGAGAGTGCATGTGGAAGAATCATCTTTAACAATGATGTCGATCCTGAGGCTTGCCGTGGTCTTGAAGAATTCTCTCACCTCTGGATTGTTTTTTTGTTTGATCAAGTCACTGAAGCGGACGTGCGATGGTTAGTCCGTCCGCCTCGTCTTGGTGGTAATGAGAAAAAAGGGGTCTTAGCGACTCGTTCTCCTTTTCGCCCTAATCGGATTGGGCTTTCACTTGTGAAACTTGAAGAGGTCGGGAAGGGCTTTTTAGCAGTGAGTGGTCTAGATCTTGTGACTGGGACTCCGGTTCTCGATGTAAAACCTTACTTGCCTTATGTCGAATCCATTCCAGAGGCATGTGGTGGTTTCGCAGAAAAAGCACCTGAGCCAATGCGGGTCGAAGTTTCATCTGAAATTCAGAACCAGATGGAGGCCGCGGATTTGAAGGTCATTGTAGATTCTCTTTCGATTGATCCGCGCCCTGCTTATCACCATGATCCTGAGCGCGTCTACGGCTGCTACATTGCTGGATATCATGTGAAATGGAAGGTTGATTCTGGTCACGTTTTACTGCTGGGAGTTTCTTTGGAAGATCGTAAGTTTTTGAGGTAAGAAATACGCAAGTGGATTGATGGAGATTCGACAATATTCAGAACAACAGCCCTTCACGACCAAGGATGGCTCAACGATCCGCAGTCTTCTTGATCTGGATAATGCTCCCGTGAGGAATCAGAGTCTCGCCGAAGCATGCCTTCCGGCTGCTGGAGCCACCGAGCGGCACTATCATAAGGAGAGCGAAGAGCTTTATTACATTCTCGAAGGTCGAGGACGGATGGAAATTGATGGGGAATCACGAGATGTTATCCCGGGCGATGCCATCTTAATTCCACCTGGCGCTTGGCATCAGATCAATGCGGTTGAGCCATTAAAATTTCTCTGCTGCTGCGCTCCGCCCTATCAGCACGGAGACACTTACTTCGATTGAAGCGAGTGTTGTTCTTTTTTCAGAGAGCCTTCCAAGAAAAATGGAGCCGCTGGAGTGAGTGCGGATATGAAAACTTGCGCAATACGTTTGAGGGACCATTTGTAGTAATCCCAACACCAGATCAAGAGGAGGAAAAAGACGGTGAAGAAGGCTCCGTGAACCATTCCTGGGATACGTATCGCATCGTCACGGCCGAGGATGCGTTTTTCGTAAATGGCGAAATAGAGCAGCACCAAAAAGGAGATTCCGTCAGCGAGAGAAAAAATGCGTAGAAGCTGTAGTGGAAGTGCTTTCATCTGTCGGACTCTATCCTGAGTGGACGGGATTTCAATCCACTTCAAGCCGGCACAGGATTTCATTCATGATGCGATATCGCTTGGCTCCGTTGAGATTGAGGTGAAGTCGGTTGAGGAAACCAAAAGGCGAAAGATGATCTCAGCATCTACGTGAGGTGCATGCATTTCTGCTCTCTTCCACAGCACTCCAAGTGAGCTATCCTTCACAAGCGAACTCTTAATAAAAGTGGCAGGCCCGCAGGGAGTCGAACCCCGATCTATGGTACCGGAAACCATTGTTCTATCCATTGAACTACAGGCCCTGCACGAGTGGGGGTGAAGCTAGCGAGAGGATGGGTGAAGTCAATCTTTGATGGATTTGAGCCTTAGGTGAAGTTCTCTATCTCAAGGTTTCGGGCGAAATAAAATGACTGGTAATCTTATGTAAGAATTGTAACTCTTTGGCAGAAATGCCGCGCCTTGACCAAGATTCCCATTTGATCATGCCCGGACGACGTTCGTTTTTGAAGCAATCTGTGGTAGCTGCGGGTGGCCTTTTGGCGTCCACTACGGTCTCAAGCGGTTTTCTTTTTCGTCGAACTCGGACGCTTGATTTGAGCTTTCTTCCGAAGGCTTGGGTAAAGCGTCAGGGTGCTCATGAAATTCAGGCATACGCGGAGTATCTTCAGGCACTGCGCTTAAAGTTCGTGACTCCTGAGCAAGTGATCAAAGCTCACGCTCGGGCGAAAGGAAATGTCTGGAATATACTACCAGAGCGTAACAGCTGGCGCAACATAGGGCGCACTCTCAAGGTGGCAGATCGCATGGGCGCTCAGCTTGGAATGCCAGTGGCAGAAGTGACTTCAGCTTACCGCAGCTTAGCTTACAATCGTCGTTGCCCAGGAGCAAAATCGAATTCTTGGCACTTGCGAAACTTCGCCCTCGATTTGAAGTTTGGAACCTCCACGAGCCGTGTCGCAGGAGCAGCGCGTCGACTTCGAGATCAGGGTTACTTCAAAGGTGGCGTGGGGCGTTACTCGTCCTTCGTGCACATCGATACGCGCGGAAATAACGTCGATTGGTAATTTCTGATTGATCAATTTTTTACGGAAGCACCTCTCTTGTTCGGGATGGTGCTTTTTTGCGCCTTGACGGATTCCTTGATATCTAAGAAATCTTAAAGGCAACGACGCACGACTTATGGCTGCCAGTTATACAGAGGACGATATCAAGAGCTTGGACTGGAGGGAGCACATCCGCCTCCGTCCTGGTATGTATATTGGTAAGTTGGGCGACGGCGCCTCGGCTGATGATGGGATTTATATTCTTTTAAAAGAGGCGCTCGATAACTCAGTCGATGAGTTTGTGATGGGTCATGGTAAGGAGATTACGATCGAGATTGACGAAGAGAGTCGGGTCGAGGTGCGGGACTTCGGTCGGGGGATTCCGCTCGGGAAGCTGATGGACTGCGCGGCTAAGATCAATACGGGTGCGAAGTATGATAGTGAGGCTTTTAAGAAATCCGTCGGCTTGAATGGTGTCGGAATTAAAGCGGTGAACGCGCTTTCGGGATTTTTTGAGATTCAGGCGTGGCGCGATGGTGAGACGAAGGCGATTGAGTTTAGTAAGGGGGAGGTCGTCGAGGAGATGAAGAACCCGCAGAAGGACAGCGCCGTGAATGGCACGCGCTTGGCTTTCGAGGTGGATCGGACCGTTTTTCCAAAGCATACCAAGTTTCGCGATCCTTTCGTGGAGAAGATGTGCCGCTACTATTCTTACCTGAACCCAGGGCTCGCCTTGATCTTCAACGGGAAAAAATTCAAATCGAAGAACGGTCTTCTCGACCTCTTAAAAGAGGAGCTTGAAGAGCCTTCGCTCTACGAGCCGATTCATCTCACGGGAAAAGACATCGAAGTCAGCTTTACGCACACCGCAGGTGGAAGTGAAGATTACTATTCCTTTGTCAACGGTCAGAATACGACTCAGGGAGGGACGCACCTTGCGGCTTTCCGTGAGGCCTTGGTGAAAGTGATTCGTGACTTTTATAAAAAGAGCTATGACCCGTCGGATATCCGTGCGGGCATCATGGGTGCCATTTCGGTGCGTATTGAAGAGCCGGTTTTTGAAAGTCAGACGAAGACGAAGCTTGGCTCTGCAACGGTCGCTCCAGAGGGTGAAACCGTTCGAACTTTTATCGGGAATTTTCTTAAGGAGCAGCTCGACAATTATCTTCATAAAAATGCGGCTACGGCAGAAGCGATTCAGAAGCGTATTCTCGCAGCTGAGAAGGAGCGTAAGGAATTGAGCGGGGTGAAGAAGTTGGCCCGCGAGCGCGCGAAGCAGGTGAAAGTTCACAATAAGAAGCTCCGCGATTGCCGTGCGCATTTTAATACGAAGCACAAACGTCGCGAAGACACCACCGTCTTCCTGACGGAGGGTGATAGTGCGAGTGGCTCGATCACGAAGTGTCGTGATGTTGAAACGCAGGCCGTTTTTTCACTCCGTGGAAAACCGCTGAACACTTTCGGGCTGACGAAGAAGATCGTTTATCAGAACGAGGAATTCGCCTTTTTACAGGCCGCGCTCGGGATTGAGGATGATATCGAGAATCTCCGTTTCAACCGTGTCGTGATCGCGACCGATGCCGATGTCGATGGGATGCATATTCGCCTGTTGTTGTTGACCTTCTTTCTGCAATTTTTTCCAGAGCTCATTCGTGAGGGGCACGTCTTTATTCTTCAGACGCCTCTCTTCCGCGTGCGGAATAAGAAGGAGACTCGTTATTGCTACACTGAAGAGGAGCGTGAGCAGGCGATGAAAGATCTGGGTAAAAATCCTGAGATTACCCGATTTAAGGGATTAGGCGAAATTTCGCCAGATGAGTTCAAGTTCATGATCGGTAAGGATATCCGCCTTGATCCGGTCCAGATGGAAGAAGGGAGAGGTCTCAAAGATATGTTGACATTTTACATGGGTAAAAACACCCCAGATCGTCAGGGATTTATTATCGATAATCTCCGTGATGACGTTGATTCAGCGGAGGTTTAAGGAGAGGTGACAGGCTTGTCATTAAGAAGGGGTTTGGCGGATTGTCATTCTTGGGTTATATCCGGCATGCTTCGTGCAATGCGAATGCAGTAATTGCCTTTTCCTGATGAACATACGATTTTTTCTTCTCTCTTCCCTACTGATATCGGGTGCTTACGGTGCTGATCTTTATGAGTCTGATTTTTCGGTAGATGGCCAAGGAGCCACGCATGATTCGGGCAGTGATACTCTCGAAGCTAGTCCTGTTTTGGGTGAGAATTGGTCGATTTTTTGGGACGTCGATCCTCTTACCGATAGCTCTACCAATTCTTTCGTCACACAAGGTGGTATTCTCTTTTCGGAAGACTGGGGTGGCTTTGCTTCTTTTGAAACTGATGAGATCGATGTGAGTGGTGTAGATTCGATCAATATCGTGGCACTTGCTTCAACTCGTGGAAACGGTGGGGCTTTCAATGCTGGAAGTGAGCAATTCGCTTGGTATTACCTGCTCGATGGCGCCCGTACTGATGGTCCGGTTTTCACCGAAGATGGAGACTTGAATTTCAGTCTTGAGGGAGTCGATGTATCTGGCGTTTCTGCACTTAAAGTTGGTTTTACGTTCAATATCAACGGAGGCACTGATGGGTTTGATGTGACTTCGATCACCGTGAACGACGGAGTTGCATCACCAGAGATTGCTCTCGAGTCTCAGCCTGATCGCTTTTCAGAGAACGGTGGGTTTTCTGTTGTTAAGATTACAATTCCAGAGGCCCTTGCTGTGGATCAGACTTTCAATGTTTCGGTGGGTGATACAGATGAGGTTTTCGTAGATGCAACTGCGACAGTTATTGCTGGAAGCACCTTTGTCGATTTAGTGGTAACCGCAATTAATGATGCGGAAGCTGATGGTCCTCAATTGGTCACTCTAGCGGTGACTGATCCTAATAACGTTTACAAGCCAGCGGAGACTTTTCTCGTAGTGACTGATGATGAGCCTTTCACCGCGCCTGCACTGACACTGAATGAAATTCGAATTAATGCGAATAGTGCGGTTGCTGGAAACGGTGAATATTTTGAGCTCGTCAGTAGCCAAGCGAATGCATCTTTGGATCGTGTTTATCTCATAGCCATCGGTTCAGGAACTGCGGCTGAAGGTTCAGGGGTGGTTGAGGAGGTTATCGATCTCAGTGGCAATCTGATGAATGGAAACTTCTTCGTTGGTGCCGATCCTGCTCAGGAGCTTGCGGAGTCTCCGGATTTTGAGACCGAGCTGAATTTCGAGAATGACAACGTGACCTTTCTTTTGGTTACGGATTTCATCTCTGTAGTTGGTGCTGACCTAGATGCGGATGATGATGGCACTCTTGATAGTGAGCCGTGGGGTGAGCTTCTCGATGGTGTTGCTCTAGTCAGCGATGAAGGTCCTCGGACAACCGATCAGCTCGTTTACGGTGCGTCGCTTTCATTTTCAGTAGTGGGTCCGGATGTGAATGATAATGGGTCTTTCATTCCCGCTCATATTTATCGCGCTGGAAATAATCCCTCGACTTGGCTGATTGGAACGTTCTTTGCTCTCGATCCTGAGTCCGCAGATACTCCGGGTGCACTGAACCAATCAGGCGATGGAGTCATTCCTGCAAAACCAGAGATTTTAAGCCTAGAAGTAGATCGCACCACTCGGACTGGAGCGCTTGTTGTCAGTGGTCTTGGAAGCTCGATTTTTAAGATCGAGTATTCAGATGACCTTACTGAGAATTCTGTCTGGCAAGACCTTGCTGGAGGTTACACTGAGATTGATAATCCTGATGGAACGATCACTTTCAGCTTCACCGATCCCGAACTGTCGACCGTGGCAAAGCGTTTCTACCGTATCAACATCGACCTGACTCCGTAGGCAGAGTCTCCATTTCTCTAAATTTTTGGAGTTGGCACAGGGAAGCTGATAGTTCAGCTTCCCTTATCTTTTTCTCTCAATGGAAGAACACGACGAACCGCGCAATGATCTCTCTCTAGGGGAGATGTATTCCGACTACTTCCTAGATTACGCCTCCTATGTGATCATGGAGCGCGCGGTCCCGCACCTTGGCGATGGCTTGAAGCCGGTGCAGCGGCGGATTTTACACTCCATGCGTGAGCTGGAGGATGGTCGTTATAACAAGGTCGCCAACATCGTAGGGAACACGATGAAGTATCATCCGCATGGTGATGCTTCGATTGGTGATGCGATGGTGCAGCTAGGGCAGAAAGACCTTCTCATTGATACTCAGGGAAACTGGGGAAATGTCCTCACCGGAGATCGTGCGGCAGCGTCTCGATATATTGAGGCGCGCTTGACTCCCTTCGCTCTTGAGGTCGCCTTTAACCCGAAGACCACCAACTGGACCCGGAGTTATGATGGCCGTAATAAAGAGCCGGTGACACTTCCGATGAAGTTCCCACTTCTCTTGGCACAGGGCGTAGAGGGCATTGCGGTTGGGCTAGCGTGTAAGATGTTACCTCACAATTTCTGTGAGTTGATCGAGGCGTGCATTGCCACTCTTAGAAAAGAGAAATTTGAACTCTACCCAGACTTTGCAACGGGTGGGCTAGTGGATGTCGGTGATTATCGTGATGGTGTGCGTGGTGGAAAAATCCGCGTGCGTGCGAAAGTCGAGATCGAGAAAGCCAAGCTCCTCAAAATCACTTCCGTTCCTTATGGTGTGACCACGAGCACGCTCATGGATTCCATTGTGAGCGCGAATGAGAAGGGGAAAATTAAGATTTCTCGGATCGAGGATAATGTGGCTGAGGAAGTGGACATCCTTGTTCATCTCCCAGCAGGCGCTGATGCCGAGACGACCCGTGATGCGCTTTATGCGTTCACGGATTGTGAGGTCAGCATTTCACCGAATTCCTGTGTGATTCATGATGGTCGTCCGCAATTCCTTGGCGTGACCGAGATTCTCAAAGCCTCAGCTTTTCAGACGAAAGAGCTTCTTCTCCTCGAGCTCCAAATTCTCTTGGGCGAGCTTCAAGAGAAGTGGCATTTCAGCTCATTGGAAAAAATCTTCATCGAGAACCGCATCTACCGCGATATTGAGGAGTGTGAAACTTGGGAAGCAGTCATCGAAGCGATCGATAAAGGACTCACGCCCTTCAAAAAGCTCTTCAAACGCGAGATTACCGAAGAAGATATTACACGCCTTACCGAGATTCGAATTAAGAGAATCTCCAAGTTTGACGCCTTCCGCGCCGATGAGGAAATTAAGTCGCTCGAAGATCGCATTGCCGAGACCGAGAAGAATATTAAAAACATCACACGCTTCACGATTGCCTATTACAAGGCGCTCCTTAAAAAGTATGGGAAAGGCCGCGAGCGTAAGACAGAAATTGCCGAGTTTGGCGTTGTGAAGCGTTCCGCGGTGGTGGTTGCGAACGAGACTCTTTATCTTGATCTCAAGAATGGCTTTGCCGGGTATGGTTTGAAAAAAGACGAGCCCATTGAGAAGTGCTCCACCCTTGATGACATCATTTCCTTCTCCCAAGACGCGCAAATGCTTGTCACTAAAGTTACGGAGAAAACCTTCGTTGGAAAACGCCCCGTGCACCTTGCGGTCTTCCGTAAAGATGAGGACAAGATTTACTCCATGATTTATCGTGAGGGTCGAGATGGTCCTGTTTACGCGAAGCGTTTCCGCGCAGGTGGGGTGACGCGCGACAAGGTCTATGAAATGGGTAAGGGAACGAAAGGGAGCCGTGTGCTCTACTTCGCGGTGCATGACACCGAGGAAGCAAGTGCTGAAAACGCAGTGATGGTTCACCTCAAGCCGGTGCTCAGATTACGAAACGTCTCACGTGAATTCGTCTTCGGAGAGATCGCGATCAAAGGTCGTGGCTCCCGCGGGAACATTGTCACAAAGCATGCCGTGGATCGCGTGGTTCGTGCGACGGGGGGGAGTTCAGAAGAAAACTGATTTTTTGAACAGTTTTTTATTGTTAACGCTTTCCTGCGCGAATAAGCTGTTCAGGTGAGTAAGTTAAATTGGACTGTTCAGTTGGCTTGGACGCGTTGGCGCCTGAGAATGTTGAGAGCTCGTGTCTGGGGGCTTCGCCGTAAATTACGAATATCGCAAGTGCCGCCGCGCCAGCTAGAGCTGCCCTTTAGTCGTTAAGCTAAAAGAGTGATTTGTGCCGCTTTACTAACAGAACTAACTTCTGAATCGAGTGGCACATGGAAGCATACCTGCGGAGAATTTTTATCATCGGGGCGGCGTGTAGCTTCCTGTTGATCGGAACGTTTGTGTGGAAGCTGGGTGATATACAAGGTGCTAGGTTGGCTGTGCCGGAACGATTTTCCCAGGTGACTGAAGAGGTGCATCTTCCTGATCGCGCTCCTCTCGCTCCAATAGAACATGGGGAAGTCCGAACACTGGTTTTTGGCGACGTCGTCGATGAACTCCATGGAGTAAAAATCTATTACAACGGTGCCGTTTCTACGACTCGAGGGCGTCATCGATCACCAGATGGCTACAATTACGGTCTCAAATATCAATGTGTAGAGTTCGTGAAACGCTATTACTTTGAGAAGCTAGCGCACCGAATGCCTCATACATGGGGCCATGCTCGGGATTTTTATGATTCGAACGTGCAGGATGGTGAAATGAACTCTGAGAGGGGTTTGCTTCAGTTTAAAAATGGCGGGTCGACTCGGCCCAAGCCAGATGATCTCTTGGTTTTTGCTCCAACTCAGTGGAATCACTATGGGCATGTTGCGATTGTTAGCGAGGTCTTCGAGGATCAGATTGAAATTGCCCAGCAAAACCCCGGTCCTCAGGGCGAATCCAGGGTCTACCTTCCTCTTATTTCGAAAAGCGGCAAATGGCACCTCGGAGGAGGGAGAATCCAGGGTTGGTTGCGCCTTCAATGATTATATAACCTGCTTTCCATCAATTGTTTAGATTGTTTTCAGTTCAATGGGTAGCTGATTGCTCAGCTAAGATCTCAGGGAAGACTCCGATATTTCCTGATTTTCGGCTTACGGTGGCGCGAAATCCTCGTTATATCAGTGCCCTCCTACGACATGCTCGGATTGAAAACCACCTTCCAGCGGCTTCTAGTCGCCACCACTCTCACATCCTCTGGGGTTCTTTATGCTCAGGGTGATATCGCATCTCGCGAGGCCGCTAAGCGAGCTGCCGCGAGTCAGAGTGCTTACGCCTTGCTTGAAAAAGGTGATGCCTCATATGAGACCAACGACTTTATTGCCGCAGTAGCAACCTATCGCACTGCTCTTTCAGAGCTTCCCAAATCAGGCGTTAAGACCGCTGAATTACGTGCTACTACCGTAAAGAGATTTTCTCAAGCCGCTGTGGAGCAAGCGCGTGTTTTTTCCAAACTGGGCGATTATGCCGCCGCGAATGACCTTCTTGATGAGGTAGAAGCACTCAATGATGGAATTGGGGCCGCTAAAGCCAAGGAGATGCGTGAGCAAATTCAGGATCCCATTCGTAACAATCCAGCCCTTACAAATGAGCATAGCGTAAAAGTCGATCAGGTCCGTCAGTTGCTTCATGAAGCACATGGATTCTTAGATCTTGGTCGGTTGGATCGGGCTGAGATGACTTACGAAGACGTCCTCCGAATTGACCCTTACAACAAAGCTGCGCGCCGAGGAATGGAGCGAGTAATATGGTATAAATCCGATTACGCCAGTGCTGCAGCGGACGACACGAGAGCGGCCATGTTGAAAGATGTCGTCGCGCAGTGGGAGAACCAAGCTCATCAAAAAGTCGTTGAAGTTCCTCTGATCGATGAAACTGGGGGCTTAACAGATGTCGATGCCTCCTCTCCTTTGGCGAAGATTCGTTCGATCCAGATTCCTTTCCTTGATCTCGCCGATGTTTCTCTTGAGGAAGCCTTGGACTACCTGCGGAGTGTCTCTGTTGATAACGATCCTAGCGTCATCGAGAATGCGCCTAAGGGCATTTCTTTTATCACTCAGTTGGGAAGCGAAGATCATCCTTTGGTCCAAGAAATTCGTAAGGCTCGTGTCAACTTACAGCTTCAGAACATTCCTCTTGAGCAGGCTCTTAAGTTTATCTGTGACGCGACTCGCACGACTTATCGAGTCGACGAATTTGCGGTAGTTGTTCTCCCGCTTGGCGCTACGGATACAACGCTGGTCAGAAGAGAGTTTCGTGTTCCACCTGATTTCTTAAGTCGCTCCGCAGTGGGTGGAGAAGGTGGTGGAAATGATGATCCTTTCGCTGATCCAGATGCAGGTGGTAGCAGTCTCCTAAAAAAGCGTTATACCGCTGAGGAAAAGCTTAAATCCTTAGGTGTCAATTTCCCCGATGGAGCGAGTGCTCACTTCAACGCGAATACAAGCATCTTGGTAGTTCGTAATACGGTCACCAATCTTGATTTGGTTCGCCAGTATGTCGATCTTGCCGCAAGCCAAGAGCCTGCTGCAGTCATCATTCGAACGACTATTCTGGAGGTTCAGGATAATAATCAATCTGAGATTACTTATGACACCATTATCAACAACATCCAAGCGGGTGGTTCCTTGTTTGTGAGTGGTGGCACTGCTGGGAACGGCTCATCTCTTGCTGATATGCTCAATGGTAATCCGGTGACATCGGGGAATCGCAGTGGCCAGGAAGTGTTCACTGATAATAGCCTTGATTCGGTGTTAGGACGCCAAGCGATCACTACTCCAACGACACGTTTTACGACCGCTCCAACGATTTCAGCATTGGCTGGGGCTTCCTCTACAAGCCTTATTATCCCGCCCACTGGTGGTGCTTCTGAAAATCGAGCTCCAGGTGCTCTTTCTCTACAAGCTGTCGTTGACCAAAACCTTCATCAAATACTTTTACGCGGTGTAGATCAAAAAGGAGGAATCGATATTATGACTCGTCCAGAGGTGATCGCGCGATCTGGAGAGAATGCGATCATCAAGTCTGTTCGTGATATTTTGTATCCTGATGAATATGAGCCGCCCGAGCTTCCAAACTCAGTTGGAGGAGGTGGTGCTATTAACCTCTTAACGGGTGAGGTATTTGGGTCAGATACCGCAGTGCCCATTACTCCTGCAACTCCAACAAGTTTCCTTCCCGATGAGATTGGAATTAGTCTGGAAGTCATGCCTACAATTAGTGCGGACCGTCAGTTCGTAGAAGTTTCAGTAAATCCCAAAATTCGGGAGCTACTTGGGTTTGTAAATTTTGGAACCCCGATTACAGGCACCGCTGGTAGCGTCGTCAATAACCTTGCTGGCAATGGAAATGCTCAGCAGCTCCAAACTAGCTCTGCTCAAACAAATAACGTCATCACCGAGAACGCGATTCTTAAACCCTTGATTCGTAATTTAGAAACGAAGACTACGGTGACGATCCAAGATGGTCATACCATTGTGATTGGAGGGCTACTGAGTGAAAACATTGAGACCTTCAACGATGGAACACCGATTTTAGAGAACCTTCCTTACTTTGGGCGCTTTTTTAAGTCCCACGGTATGCGAACGATTAAGAAAAATATTCTGATTTTGGTTCAGGTTGAGATCGTTGACCCTGCAGGGACCCCTATACGTAATCGTTAACCGACAGTCTAACAACATCTCTATCTATCAATGAATCCTTCCCTACCCTCAGGGCAGAAACCCAACCAAGAGCAGGTGTCATCACAGTATCAGCAACAGGATGATCCAGCTCAACGAGCCCCTAAACCGGCGGCTCAGGATGAACCTGCAGTCGGTTCTCAGCAAAGCATCTCACTGGATGAAATGATGAAGAAGCTCCGTGAAAACGAGCGTCAGAAAGATGAGGTTGGTGAAATGGTGACGCGCTCAGATGGCTCTACCGCTCGAAGGGTGCGCCGTCGGAAACGTCGATCGGAACAGAAAGAGAAAAAAGAAACAAAAGAAGCTTCTAAAAAATCGGTAATTATTAAATCGGCATTTTTGGTAGGCTTCTTTTTGTTCCTACTGATGGCGGGATTATTTACCCTCATTGCTTTTAACAGTGATCGCTATGAAGAGAAGTTAGAGACTCGCTTAGGTGAATGGGTTGGTGCAGACGTTGATCTGACAACCCACAAGTTCTTACCAGGATCAATCGAAGCGAACCGGGCCTCTCTGGTCTGGCCAGAAGATTCACACGTTTCCGAACTGACAATTAAGAGATTAGAAGGAAATATTAATTTCACGAGCCTGCTTGGTGCTCGTTTAGGTGGACAAGCAGTCGGTGGTCGGAATGGAACCCTCGTCCTACGTTCTCCAGAAACTCCAGGACAGATTGTTAAAGAAATTTCTCCAGCTGATTATCCATTTAGTTTTAACCGTTATTTTTGCAACC
The DNA here is from genome assembly GCA_039768255.1 of Akkermansiaceae bacterium. GTDB lineage: Bacteria > Verrucomicrobiota > Verrucomicrobiia > Verrucomicrobiales > Akkermansiaceae > SW10. The sequence continues at coordinate 18,632 of JBDNAW010000038.1, forward strand.
TTCTCGACGTGCAGTTCGGAGATTCGGGACAGCTTTCCTTAAAGGGGGCTGAGACTAGTTTGCGGTATTTCTCGAATGAGGGATTTCGAGTATTGGTGAGTGGAGGTACGTTTCAATTACAGGGATGGCCCGATTTTGAAATCAGTAACGCGCTGCTTCGTTTTTCCGATGGCGGAGTTATACTTGACCCAGTGCGCCTAAGCACAATCTCCGATTCGGCTTATCATGCTAGTAGTGCTCTGACCCTGAAAGGAACGATTCCCCTAAAACGCGGTGAAAAAGCTCAGCTTAATTTCGCGCTCACTGACTTTCCGATGGATGTCATTACGGGAAACCATATGGGGTCATTCTTCTCTGGTTCGATACGCGAAACAACGGAAGGAGTGGCATTTTATACGGCGGGAAATGATTCGCTCGATTCTATGGTCCTGCCTTTTAAAGGAGATCGATTCGTCTTAAAGCGTTTTCCAGTTGTCGAGAACCTGAAAAAAATTCTCTTCGAAGATGTGGAAGAAGAGCTCGTATTTAATTCTGATATTGGAGGGCTCTTTCGCTGGTCTCCGCGAGGTGCTTCAATTGAGAACCTGGAGATGGCAAATAAGAATATCCGTTTAGAAGGCGGACTTGTGATCAGTGCTGCTGGTAAAATTCGCGGTAAAATTACTCTCTGGATTTCAATGGGCTTTATCAATGACAAGCCAAGGTTAAAGAACCACCCTGCTTTTTCTCGCCGAGGAGGTGAGGGAAATGGTTATGCCATCATCGATGTAAATTTGATGGGGACGACGAAGCTACCGGATGATGATTTTGGTAAAACTGTGGGTTTCCAGTCGATGGGAAATGAGCAGGAAAAGAAAGCTCAAAAATCAGTAGAAGAGCTTTGGGATTCTCTCGATGACGAGTGAAGAAACCGCGAAAGCTCAAGATATTTGGGGATTCGGCAATTCTTAAATGAGAAGGCTTCTAAGGTATGACCTTGTCGGAACAGGTGGTTAAGTTTAAGGTATTTTAGTAACGTTCTTCCTTCAATTAAATGCCTAATCCTTTCGGTTCTACCTTTGAGTCATTCGGGATTCCCCGCGGGCCTCTTGTTGAGAAAGTTCATCAGGAGCAATTTGAAACCCTCTCCTCTCTACTTGAAGATGGTGAAGGGCCGCTCATTTCTCTGCGCGCCCCTCGTGCGGGATATGGAAAAACGATGCTGCTCTCTCGCCTACAACAGTCACGCCAAGCTCAGACTGTTTTTATTCCAGTCCGTCTTGCAGACGGCTGTCGAGTGGAAGGCGAAATGATTCTTGAAGAGATCCTTACTCAAATGTCTGAGGTTCTTCCTGAAGGAGGGGGCTTGACCCGGTTGGACCTCTGTATTCGTAAACTTTTTGCTCAGGGGCTCGTTCCCATGGTCCACTCTGGCGAGGTTCCTTGCCAAGACCGTGAAGGCGCTCTCAGGAGTTTACGAGATCGCCCAGCTGAGGCATTTGATTTTCACGATGAAGGAGCGATGATTGCCCAATGGAGCCGCAAGCAATTTGCACTTCTCGGGCCTCGTCTCTCTTCCGTGCTAAGTAAATCGAATGGAGCCACTTGTCGCGATACCAGCTATTGGACTGATCTCTTTTTCAACTATGCGACTCGAGTTCCCGAGGATGTTTCTCGCACCTCTGATCTGATGGAGACGGTTTTTGGACTACAAAGCCGATTCCGAAGAGGCGCTAGGTTCATTGAAGGACTGAGTGTTCTCATTAATCTAATCACAGTGGTAGAACCAATGGTCATGGTGCTTGATGAAGTCGAAGGCCTCTCGAGTGATCCAGATTCAGCTCTCCGCGTGGCGAGTTGCCTCACTTCTCTTTCGGAAGCAGCTCCGCGTTTGAGTGTGGTTCTATCCATCAATGACGATATTTGGGATTCTGCTTTTGCTCCTCGTTTACCGCTTGGTTTGAAAGATCGTCTTGAAGATATCGTGGTGCGCCTTGACTCACTTTCAGTCGAAGATGCTCGGGCACTTGTTACAGTGCGGGCAGGTGATGAAGCTGCTAAAGTTCTCCAGCATCTTGATCTCGAAAATGGCGAGCTTTACCCTCGTGATGTTCTGCGGAAAGCGCGCGCCGCTTGGGAAAAGCGTGATGAGCAAGTGGCACC
>JBDNAW010000039.1:0-24385 GCA_039768255.1 Akkermansiaceae bacterium
CGGAGGCGTTTTACGACAGGCTGATGCAGGACGTGCCTTGGCGTCATGATGAGGTGAAGATGTTTGGGAAGACAATTGTGACGGCGCGGAAGGTGGCTTGGTTTGGAAATGAAGGGTTGGATTATACTTACTCAGGGAAGACGAAGTTGCCGATTCCTTGGAGTGAGCTTCTTCTTGAATTAAAGAAAATGACGGAGGAGAAGACGGGGCATTTGTTCAATTCCTGCCTGCTGAATCTTTATCATGATGGCGCAGAGGGAATGGGGTGGCACCGTGATAACGAATCTTCAATTGTGAAAGACTCGCCGATTGCGTGCCTGAGTTTTGGGGCGCAACGGAAGTTTCATTTCAAGCACGTGGAGACCAAAGAACGGATCACGCTGGAGTTAGAGAGGGGGAGTCTTTTGCTGATGGCGGGGAAGACGCAGACGCACTGGCAGCATGCGCTCCCAAAAACGACGAAGGTGAGTGAGCCACGAATTAGTCTGACTTTTAGGCAGATGAAGACGGTTTAATAATAGCGGGAATAAAGTTGAGTTGCTGGCGTCATACGTTCAGACAATGGCAATTTTCGGTCAGTTTTTTTTCCGCTTTACGATGGTATTTGTGCTCTCGCTTGGGCTCGTGATTCCGTCGAGTGCGTTTGTCTTCAGTGCCGGGGAGGGTGATTGCCCCAGTTGTCTTGAAAAAGCTTTTGGTCATTCTGAAGATACGCGCAATTGTTGCGCTTTTGAAGAGTCAGGTGCCCCAGCCGATCCTTGTAGTCAGGAGGATTGCCAATGCCCCGATTGTCCTTTTTGTATGGCGCCTGCGGGGTCGCTCAATGGTGTGCTTTCTCCGCAAATGCCCAGTGTGATTTCGCTTGGGCATTCTTTATTTTTTCCGGTCTCCGGTTTGGAATTCCAGTCCTTTGAGGACGATCCTGTTCCGCCACCGCCACGGCTAGGTTGAAAAAATACGTATGATGGAAATGGGGCTCCGGGTCCCGTTTCGAAACCCGATTTTTCAACTCTTAAGAACGAATGTGAAAACCATGAAAACTTTGATCGCTACCGTAGTGGTCGCTCTTTCTGGCATCGCTTCTTCTTCCCAGCTTGTGGCTACGTCAGCGGCTTGCGGGTGCACTCAGTGCACCTGTGAGGTCTGTGTTGACTGCTCAAACTGCGGTGAAGATTGCGAGTGCAAGTAAGTTGCCGAGCCATTTTAAAAACGCAAAGCGCCTGTTCCATTGCTGGAGCAGGCGCTTTTTTGATTGGGATTGGATGGTTGTCTAGACTGCGTCCCGAACCTTGAGCATGGTGTCGAGGATGGTGTTCCAAGTTTGTTGTTCTTCGAGGAGCTCGTTTGAGAACATGCAGCCGTCCCAGCAGATGTGCTCAATCTTGCGGTCGGGGTGATCTTTGAGCCATTCGGCGGAGCACTTGACGATGTCGAGCCGGCCCTTGGGATCATCGGCTGGGCAGTGGCGTCCGGTTTTATCATGCGCGCCGGTGCCGTGGACGGATCCGTCGTTTTGGGCGACGTGGAAGTCGATGGTCCACGGGCGGAGCTTGTCGACCATGGGGCGATAGGCAGCCCAGAATTCTTCTTCACTGTGGCCTTCGGAAACGAGCGCGTGCTCAGGCGCGTTATATCCGAGAAGGTAGAGGTAGGTGTGGGCGAGGTCGGATTGGAAGCCAACGGTCTCGGGCATGCCGATCGCTTCGAGGAGGTCGAGGGTGTCTTTCCAGGAATGAATTCCGCCCCAGCAGATTTCCCCTTCCATCGCGAGGCGTTCACCATTATCCGCGGCGATGGCGGCGGCACGCTTGATGGTGTTGGCTGCGAGTGCAGTGTTGGTGGCAGGGTCCTTAGCCCAGTCTTCAACCGACCCGGCGGTATCGATCCGGATGGCACCGTAGTCACGCACGCCATGGTCTTTGAAAATATGGGCGACGCGGCAGGCCTTCTCGACTGCGAGGACGAAGTTGTCGCGATCATCCTGCGAGCCGAAAGCGGGTCCACCGACGGTGCCTTCCCAGACGGGGGCGACGAGGGTTCCTACTTTCAGATTCTTCGAGGCGATGAGATCAGCGATTTTTTTCAACGCATCTTCTGAGGCGTCGGGATCGGTGTGTGGGTGGAAGAGGAAGTAATCGACGCCATCGTATTTCTGCCCTTGGGCTTCCGAATTGGCGGTGAGTTCGAGCATCCGTTCGAGCGAAATCGGTGGGTGATCGGTTCCTTCTTCTTTCCCGACGAGGCCGGGCCACATGGCGTTGTGAACTTTGAGTGTGCTCATTTTAGATTGTGAATTGAATGTTTATCGGGTTTTAAAAGAAATTGGGGCGTCGGTCGAGTAGGGGACCTTCTGCCCGAGACCATTGACGGCTGGGCTAAATTTCCAAGTGCGGACGGCGGAGAGGGCTGCTTTATCAAGGGCGCTGTGGCCACTTGATTTTTTAATGCGCGCCGAAGTGACGCGACCATTCGTTCCGATGGTGATTCGTAGAATCGTGGTGCCTTGATGTCCGGCTTTGCGCGAGGAGCGGGGGTAGGTGGGAGCCTTGCGCGAGATGACTTTGGCTTTGGTTCGGATTTGCTGAGCGAGCGCGGCGCGCTTACGAGCGGCGGCTTCCTTTTGCTCCGCGGCAGCACGGGTGGCTTTTTCTTTGCGGCGTTTTTCTTCGAGACGTTTACGGGCGAGCTCACGTTGTGCTTTTTCGCGCTGAAGCTGTTCTTTCTTTTGGCGTTCGGCAGCAGCTTTTTCGGCGAGCTGTTTTTTGATAACGGGCGGGTCAGGCTTTGGTGGTTCGGGTTTAGGTTGAGGTGTTTCTGGAACCGGTGGGGGAGGTGGAGGTGTTGGCTCGGGGACAACTTCAGGGATGGGATCCGGTCTGGGTTCCGGTCTGGGTTCCGGTGTCGGCGGCTCGGCAATGGTTGCCGGTTCTGGAACGGGATTTGGAGCGGGCTGGAGGATGGAGAGATCCAGCCGCACGAGAGGAGTGATTTTTTTGGGGGCTTCGTGTTTTGGGAAGCGGATAAGGTAGAGCGCAGCTGCGTGCACTCCGAGGGTGAGGAGGGCGACGCAGGTCCAGACGAGAATCTGACTACTCCGGGTCGGCATCTTTTTTATGATAGGCGAGATCAAGGATGCCGTTGCTGCGAGCGATTTCCATCACTTGAAGGAAGACTCCGACATCGGATTTTTGATCAGTACGAATTTCCAGTGTCGTGATGCCACTGTGTGAGACGGCATCACGAATGTTATGAGCGAGTTCCTCGAGAGAGGTTTCATGATCCTCTAACAGAAGATTGTTACCGGCGGTGATGGTGAGGACAAGTGTTTCAAAGTCTTGATCGACTGGAATGCTGTTGAGCGGACCTGTTGGAAGTTCGACGCGTTGGTCCGGTTTGATGAACTGACTACTCACCATGAGAAAGATGAGGAGTTGGAACACCACGTCGATGAGCGGGGTCATATCGATCCCAGCATCAATGCGACGTGTGCGGACAATGGCCATTACTTTAGACTAGGAATTTGAGGTGAAATACCACTCGCGGAGGTGCGAGTTCAGTTCATTAAAATCGCGCACGAGCTTGTCGACGCGCGCTTCAAAAATCTTGGCCATCGCCATCGCCGGGATGGCAACGAGGAGGCCGGCCACGGTGGTGAGAAGACCAGTCCAGATCCCATCGGCAAAGTCCGCTGGAGAAACGGTGTCTCCAAGGGTCGCGATTTTTGAAAAAGCGATCACCATGCCCCAAACGGTTCCGAGGAGTCCGATGAGAGGCGAGATGGCTGCGATGAGGGCGAGAATCCGAAGGCCACGTTCGTGTGAAGCAATCTGTCGAGACGCCTCACGCTCGGAGACATTTTGACAGTGTTCCTCACCTTGGTGACGCTCTGCAGTGTAGCTCTCCGCGAAAGAGAGGAGGGGGTTATTTCCAGCTGAGGGAGCTTCGCGAGATTTTAGCTGCGCGAGAACTTGGCTTACACGGTATTGACGCAGGGCGTAAAAGAGGGCGCGTTCGAGAATGATCACCATCGAGATGATCGAGAGAATGAGAAGAGGCCACATGAAGCCGCCGCCTTTTAAAAAGAGATCCTTGAGCTGATAAGTCATCGAGGTGACTTAAAGTTGCCGATTTTCTTTGCTGAGCGGAAGCCCGAAGTCTCGCTCAATGAATCCACTGAAAAGTGCCCGGTTGTCCAAAGTGATCATCAAAGGACACCGCTGCTGGGATTTCCCGCTTTGAAATCACGGCAAATGAAAGGGCGTCGACATACGACCAATGCTTGTCTCGAAATTCTTTGAGCCATTTTAAGGTAAGCTCCTGCTCCTCGGGTGTGACTCTTAAATGTTGCACGATGGGATTATCCAAAAGATCACGCATAATCTGCTCCCGCTTCGGTATTGAACGAACGAAAAAGGCATGGGTCTCCGCAAAGATATGATCGGTGATGGCGAGCGTTTCTTTCCGCTCAAAAAAGATTGTCATCAGCTCTCGAGCTCGTGCGTGGTTAATGTCGCGCTCATTGCGAAAGGCGACCCAGAAGGCAGTATCGACAAAAATCATCCTTCGTAGCTTCCGTAAACTGAGGTGTCTAGGTTCTCCGAGGCATTCGAAGGAGCTTCAAAGGCTTCATCGACTACGGTCTCTTCCATGAGGGGATTCACGGTCCAGTCTGTTTGTTTTGGATTCATCATTTCATCGAGATGGTGGCGTAGTTGCTCAGACATCGAACGATTCGTGCGAGTGGCTTCTTCTTTTAAATATGCGCGCTGTGCCTTGGTGAGCATTACTTGGGTGCGGACTAGCTCTGGCTGATAGGGCTCTACATCAATTTTTTGCGCTTGAATTTCAGGCGTTGAGCTGGGGGACGCATTATATTTGAGCGGTGCTTCTCGCACTTTGGACTCATAGAAATGATCTCCCTCACTCATGTGTAACACAATTACACAATTGCTGATTAACACAACATTTTTCTGAAATCTTTTCTTGTTAATGAGACTCAGTATCAATAGTAAGCCCTTCGTCATGAGACTTCATCACACCTTATCTGCGCTTCTTCTGTTATCAGGAAGCGTCTGCACCTCTTCTGCGACCACGCTCGAAGAGCTCGCGGCTCGACTTGAATCACTCGAAAAGAAAGTCGGCCAATACGAGAAAAAATACGGTAAGCTTGATCAGCCCAAAGCAGCTCCTGCTCCCGCCCCTACGACCCGCATGGAGTCCACTCCAGGTTCTTACTACAATCCATCCACTGCCGCGGCCACTCCGTCAGATATCGATGCAGCCTTCATCGGTGGTTCAAACTCAGGATCAGGCTGGTGGGAAAAAACTTCAATCGGTGGTTATGGTGAGCTTCACCTCAATACCGGAGATAAAGATCAGATCGATTTCCACCGCTGGGTGCTCTTTATCAATCACAGCTTCACTGATCGCATTAAGCTCTTCTCCGAATTCGAACTTGAGCACTCCCTTTCTGGTGATGGAAAACCTGGTGAAGTTGAGCTTGAGCAAGCTTACATTGAATTTGATCTCGATCAGGGCCGCTACGCCAAGGCGGGACTATTCCTCGTTCCCGTTGGTCTTTTGAACGAAGTCCACGAGCCAGAAACCTTTTTCGGCGTTGAGCGTAATAACGTTGAGAAGAATATCATCCCGACCACTTGGTGGGAGGCCGGTGCCGGTTACACGCAGAATTTTGACAACGGATTCGGTGTCGATTTTGCGATTCACTCCGGTCTCAATGTTCCTGTAACTGGTGGAAGCGCGTTCGCAATCCGCTCCGGTCGCCAAAAGGTTGCTGAAGCAGATGCCACCAACTGGGCTGCAACCGCACGTGTTCGCTACGCTAATGAAGGCCTCAGCGTGAGTGGTTTCGCTCAAGTCCAAAGCGATATTTCCACTGGGAATGCTGAAGACAACCAAGCACTGCTCCTTGGAGCGACTGCGCAGTATAATGTCGGCGGCTTTGCAATTCGTGCCCTCGCGGCACACTGGGGTATCGATGGTGCTTCCTTTGAGGCTGCGGATGCCGATAGCCAATGGGGTTACTACATCGAGCCTTCCTACACTTGGAGCTACCAAAACGGGAGCCGTCTTGGGGTCTTTGGGCGCTACGCCTCTTATCAGTATGCTAAAGGTGGCCGTATCGAGAACGACGAATACACCGTCGGTTTGAATTACTGGCCGATTAATCACGTCGTCCTCAAGGCCGATTACAATGTTCTTAAAGAAGATGGAGCAGCAGACAATAACACGCTCAACTTTGGCTTGGGTTACAGTTTCTAAGCGCTTTGGCGTTTTTTTCATGACGGCACTGCTCCTTTTTGGGGGCAGTGCTGCTGCTGCGGAGAGGGTTTACCAAAAGCCTTCCGAGTTCATTTTCAAGAGCTTAGGGAAGATTCCTCCTACGCAGGTCGTTAAGCTGAGTTCAGCGCAACAGAAAAATGTCCGAGCAATTCTTGGGAAGCGCTACAAGACGACCTCGATCCGTCACTGGACTGTCGGTCAAAAGACCGCCTTCATCCTCGAGGAAATTGGGAAAACGGAATACATCACCACCGGTTTCGTGGTTTCTGGAGGAGAAATTACTACCGTTAAAGTCCTTGTCTATCGTGAATCACACGGCTGGGAAGTGGCACGGACTAGCTTTACGAAGCAGTTCAAAAGCGCGAAACTAGGAAACGGGAACCAGCTTGATTGTCGCATTAAGAACGTCGCTGGGGCTACCCTTTCCGTGCGGGCCTTGACTAAACTCTCGCGACTCGCTCTATATCTCGACGCCATTAAATGAGTGAAGACCCACCGAGACGCCGCCGCCACCTTGCCCGACATTGGCATCGCTGGCTTGGTCTGACTGCGGCGCTACCGTTGCTCTGGCTCTCGGTCACCGGATTACTGTTAAACCATGCAGATCGCTTCGGTCTCCATGATTCTAAGGTCACGAATTCACTCATCCTCTCGCACTACAACCAAGTGCCTGAAGGCGACCTCCGTGGAATCCAATTGGGTGATCGCCTGATCTCGACTTGGGATGGACTGATTTTTTTGGATGATGAGGAGCTGGACTTGAGTGGTGAATTGATCGCCGCGGCTACCATTAAAAACGAACTCGTTATTGTAACGGATGAACGTCTTGCTCTTTTTGATGGAACGGGGGAGATGGTGCTCGAGCTTGATGAACTCTCTCTGCCGCCTTTACCCATCGAAGGCGTTGGTGTAGATCAAGATCGTGTTATTCTGCAGACGCAGTCTGGGGTGTATCGCCTTTCGAAAGACCTCCTCTCTTTTGAAAAAGGAATCATCGAGAATCTCGCGAGCCCGCTTCAGTTGATCGAAGGTGATGAAAAACGCGAGCTCTCAAAGGCGATTCGTGGACGAAATGCAATGCCGCTATCACGTGTCATTCTCGATGCTCATTCGGGAATCCTCTTTGGTTGGCCAGGTTGGGTAATGACTGATCTCACTGCCGTGGGGGCTATTATCCTTACCTTGCTTGGGCTCCGACTTTTTCCTAAACGGAAGTGATGAAGCGACGGCACATGCTTTCCCTTTTAGCCGGTACCGGACTGACCTCTTGTGGAAAGAAGGAAACGGAAGTGCGCCGTGAAGGAATCATTTTTGGAATTCCGGTGCATCTTGATTTTCGCGATCTGAATGTTGATCGGGCTCTTGAGCTCGCGGAGCAAGCTTTTGCGCATGTGCAGCCTTATGAGGCGATTTTTTCCCTTTGGGAAAATGATTCCGAGCTTTCTATTTTAAATCGGGACCGTGTTCTTCCGAATCCCTCGAGTGCACTTCTCGATCTTCTCGAGAAAGCGGGAGAACTTTACCGGGAAACAGGGGGGCTTTTTGATCCTACTATTCGGTCCTATTTGGAGTGGCTTAAAAAAGAATATGCGGCCGGGCGAACTCCCGATGAAGAGGAGTCAGAAAGACGTCGCAAACTTGTTGATTTTTCACGCGTGAAATTCTCGGGGCATGAGATTCGAATCCCTGAGGGATTCGCGCTCGATCTCAATGCGATTGTGCAAGGTTATATCACCGGTTTGGTGGCAGAATTCTTGAGCGGGAAATGTGATTCAGCCCTCGTAAACTTTGGTGAGTATCGCGTTGTCGGTTCTCGATCTTGGCCTGTCGAAGTTGGAACAAACCATCTTTCAATCAGGCGTGCCCTCGCCGTTTCCAGCGGAAGTGGTGAACGTCTCTCCGCCACTTCATTTGCAAATCACCTCATCAATCCAACCACGGGTAAAAGTCCCAAACCGAAGCAGATTATCGCCATCGAGGCCGATGAAGCTTGGCTTGCGGATGGATTAGCGACCGTCGTCTCGGTTGGTGGCGAGATTCCCAAGTCCTACCAAAACGTGAAGGTGCATCGGTTCTAGCGAGCTTGCAGGATACGGTCGGTCTCTAGTCCAGTGAGTCCCTTAAGTCCCTTGATGAGCTTTGAAAGAATGAAGCCGCCGATGATGAGGATCGGAACACCGATCACGAGGAAGCCCCAGCCCATAATTTTACCAGTTTGCTGGTTGTAGATTTCAGTCCAGTTAGCATCAGCGGGATCGAGTGCGTGGCTCCCCATGAAGTAGAAGGCGAGACCGAGGTTCATGACCGCGGAGAGGCAGAAGGAACCGAAGAAGAGTTTGGTGGAATTCCAGATAAGTTGAGTATGCTCAGTTTGTTTTCCGTTTTCTTGTATCGCTTTATTAATACGTGAGTGATCAAAGATCCCGTCATTGTAGATGAAGGTGTTAAAGAGTGGAGTCTTACTCTTGGCGGTAATGAGGAAGAGGGAGCCGAGGATGAGGGGCTGAATAGCTTCTTTGAGGCCAAAGAGAAGAGGGGCTTTGCCGCGAGCTTCTGGCGAGTCTACGGAATAGAGGTAGATCGAGATGATGCCGGTGAGGAGGACATTTACAAAGCCAACGGCAGAGAAGATATTGAATTTCTTGTGCTGAATGAAGTGCCAGATTCCATAAAAAACAGGAATAGCAATCGCGAGCCCCATTGCTTTGTATGGTCCCAAATGCCAGAGGCTGTTTCCGTCCTTCGAGCAGTAGCTTAGGATGAGAACGGGGGCGAGGACGTTGAGGATGATATTCGCGAGCGGGTTTTCCTGCTCGGCTGATGAGGTGGGCTTTTTGGGAGAATCTGACATGTCGCTTTAAAAGAAAGGCCCGCACGAAGCGGGCCTTGGAAAAGGTTTTTGAATCGCTGGGCGGGAGACTACGCTTTGTAGATGCTCTTTCCAGTGGAAAAGAGCTCATCGCAGGCTTGCTTCATGCGGTCGCAAAGAGACTGTTCGGCTTTTTTGAGGTAGCTACGTGGATCGTAGTTCTTCTTGTTGCCGACTTCACCGTCGATCTTGAGCATTCCTTCGATGTTCTCGCAGACGTGATTCACGATTGGACGGGAGAAGGCATACTGGGTGTCGGTGTCGATGTTCATTTTTACAACACCGTAGTCGAGTGTCTCCTGAAGGTCTTCAGGGGAAGTTCCGGAACCACCGTGGAAAACGAGGTCCATCTCAGCTTCTGCACCATACTTGTCAGTGACGACCTTTTGACCATCACGGAGAATGGTGGGCTTAAGCTTCACCGAGCCGGGCTTGTATGCGCCGTGAACGTTTCCAAATGTCGCCGCGAACATGAAGCGACCAATTGGGTTGAGGGTCTCGTAAACTTCGAGCATGTCCTCAGGGGTGGTGTAGAGTTTCTCAGCGGGAAGGCCGGACGTATCGTGCCCGTCTTCTTCTCCACCGACACAGCCGGCTTCGATCTCGAGGATGATGTCGAGCTCCACGCACTCCTTAAGGAGTTCAGCGGAAATCTTGAGGTTTTCATCGAGCTCAACGACGGATCCATCGAACATGTGAGAATTGAAAAGCGGGCCTTTGCCAGCAGCTTTGCGCTCACGGGAAGCGTCGAGAAGTGGGCGGAGGAAAGAGTCCACCTTGTCTGGGTGGCAGTGATCGGTGTGGAGGCCGATGAGAATGTCGTATTTTTCAGCGAGTGTGTGGACAGCTTCAGCGAGCACGATCGCGCCAAAGGCAGCGTCGTTGACAGCAGTGCCCGACGCGAATTGGCCACCACCGGTGGAAACTTGAATAATGCCATCAGACTTTGCCTCAGCGAATGCTTTCAGCGCCCCGTTAGCGGTAGCGAGTGAGGTGATGTTAATGGCGGGATATGCGTAGCCACCCTGTTGGGCAGCATCGAGCATCTGTGCGTATTGTTCTGGTGTCGCGACTGGCATGACTGCTGGTTCCTACCTCAGTCCTAGGAGAGAAGCAAGGTTCGCTTTAGGGCGCAAAAAAAGCCTCGTTTCAAAGAGAAGCGAGGCTTTTTAAGTGAAATGAGAGCTAGCGGAGAGCCGCGCTGTATCTTCCTCCAGCGATGCCATTAATGGCCGAAATAAGGGTTTCAGCAGGAGCGCTTCCGGTGATTTCGGCCGAATCCGGACGAGTCACGGTCACAGAATCAACTCCTTCAACTTTAGTCAGTGCAGCCTGCACTGTTGAGCTGCAAGAGCCTCATGTCATGCCTGAGACTTTAAGGGAGATCGTTTGGCTTGCAGATGGAGATGCTGCCGTTGAGGGGGATTCCTCTACAGAGACTTCTGATTTGCAGGCGTTGAGGCAGAGGGCAAGACCCGCTAAGCCGCTGAGAATGATAGATGTGGTTTTCATGCTGTCGCTTTTTGTAATGAAGAGTTCACTATTTTAGCACAAATTCGGGGATTGTTCGATTTTTTCTCCTTCTAGGAATGAACTTTATAAAAACCACAGACAGAACTTTCCACTTCGCACGTTTTATCAATACTCCACACACATGACCGAGCTTTTGATTAAACCCGCCCGTGAGACCGGTTGCTCGGATCTTTCGGCTCTCGAGGAAGTCGTCACCGAAGCTTCTCTTCGTCAGGCTTCGCCTGTTGATGATGTCCTCGATTCCGAACTCGTTGATGAAGAGCCCTACATGCGTCATCTTGCTGGTGCGTTGGGCATGGATTGGCTTGCTGAGATTCCTGAGTTCGAAAGCCCGCTTCCGCTTCGTGCCGAGTGCGGCCCGCAAATTGCCCTGAAGTATCGTGTTTTGCCGCTGTCGATCGAAGGGGAGGGAGGAAACGCCCGCCTTTTCATGGCAACGTATGATCCCCTCAATCTTATTGCCCGCCAAGCCGCCGCGCAAGCGGTCGAGCTCCCCATCGTTTGGCATATGGCTTCTCGCCGCCGAGTTCACGATGCCCTCCGCAAACTCTACGGGGTAGGTGCTGATACCTTCGAGCAGCTTTTAGAAGGCCGCGATCTTGATCTCGATAATCTCGAGGGTAAGGACGAGGCCAGCGTCATTGACGAGGTGGAAGATGAAGAAGCTTCTGTCGTTAAGTTTGTGAACCAGATCATCCGTGAGGCTCTTGAACAGCGCGCGACCGATATTCACGTGGAGCCGCTCGCTGATAATCTTCGCATTCGTTACCGGATTGATGGTTCGCTCGTTGATATCGCGGTGCCGGATCAAATCAAAGCTCTTCAGGCTTCGGTGATCGCTCGACTCAAGATTATGTCGAAGCTCGATATCGCCGAGCGCCGTCTCCCGCAGGATGGTCGGATCAACCTCCAGTTTGAGGGGATGTCGATCGATGTTCGTGTCGCTACCGTGCCGACTGTTGAGGGCGAGAGTGTTTCTCTCCGGCTCCTGAACCAAGAGAAGTTCGATGTCGCTAAGCTCGGCATGGAAAACTTCGTGCTCGACCCGATCAAACGTCTTCTTGATCTGCCAAACGGTATCATTTTGATCACCGGCCCTACTGGTTCCGGTAAGTCGACCAGCCTCTACTCTTTCCTTTCCGCGCTTAACACGCCTGAGACTCGCATCGTAACCGTCGAGGATCCGGTAGAGAATAAGCTTCCCGGCGTAATGCAGATCGCGGTGAAGAGTGAGATTGGCCTGACCTTTGCGTCTGGCCTCCGTTCCATTCTCCGAGCTGATCCAAACATCGTGATGCTTGGTGAGATTCGTGACTTAGAGACCGCGGAAATCGCAATTCGCGCCTCGCTCACCGGCCACCTCGTGTTCTCAACCCTCCACACCAACGATGCGCTCGGCGGTATTTCCCGACTCGTCGATATGGGGGTAGAGCCCTTTCTTGTCTCCGCTTCGGTTCGTGCCTTTTTGGCTCAGCGACTCGTTCGAAAACTTTGCGACACCTGCAAAAATCCCGTTGAAGTTCCGCATGATGTGCGTGAACGATTCGGCATTCCGCATGATCTCACTGGACAGGCTTACGAGCCCGTCGGTTGTGATCATTGCCGAAATACCGGCTTCTCTGGTCGTCTCGCGATTTATGAAGTGGCCGTTGTTGGTCATGAAATGGAAGAGCTCGTCTCTTCCGCCGCTCCGCTTCCTGAATTGAAGGCGCAAGCGCTCAAAGACGGATACGTTCCAATGCGCGAATACGGATGGCATAAGGTCTTCAAAGGCCAGACCACGGTTGAAGAAGTCATTTCCGTCACTGCATCCGACCTCGTTGGTGGAGACGAATAAAACCCTGAAATCTCGTGGCAAGTTTCGCATACAAAGCTCTCAACACCGGCGGCTCAGTCGTCACCGGTGAGCTCTCGGCAGGTGATCGTGGGGAAGCTCTTCGTCAGCTGAGTCGGAAAGGTCTTCAGCCAGTGAAGCTCACGCAAGCTTCGACGGCACCTTCGAAAAAGGAGGTGAAAAAAGGTTCTTCCGCAGCGGTAACCAAAGGAGCTAAGGCTGCCAAAGTCACCGCTGAAGAAATCGAAATTCCCGATGGTCCCGTAAAACTTAAGCGGGCTGAAGTGGTCCTCTTTACCGAGGAGCTTTCCGACATGCTCGCGGCAGGACTCCAGCTCGAACCTGCGCTTCGCTCGATGGAGAATCGCGAAGAACTTGGTTCACTGAAAGTGGTCTCGACCAAAATCCGCCAACTTGTGCGTGATGGAAACAGCTTCTCATCCTCGCTCCGAAAAGTGAGCCCCAGTTTTGGTCCTCTTTACTGCTCTCTCGCTGCCGCGGGTGAAGCATCCGGTGCTCTTGATACTATTCTCGATCGTCAAGCTCGCTACCTCATTGCTCTCCAAGAGCTACAAGGGAAAGTCATTCTCGCCCTCATCTATCCGGCGTTCCTCTTGGTGGCAGGAATCGGAGTGGCCTTTGTCTTTATGACGCAGCTCATTCCGCAGCTCACCGGCTTGATTGAATCCACGCCAGGTGGAAAGCTTCCAGCAGGTGCGAAATTTCTGATGGCTTTCACCGCTTTCCTTTCGAAGTGGTGGGTTGTGCTTTTGCTGATTTTAATTGCCGCGCTCATTCTCTTTAAAGCTTGGAAGGATAACCCGGCGAACCAACCGACGTGGGATCGGGTGAAACTCGAAATCCCACTTGTAGGAAAAGCCTTTATGAGCCGATTTTTTGTCCAATTCCTTGAGACAATGGCAAACCTCACTGGAAATGGCCTTCCGCTTCTCCGCTCGCTTGAATTGACGCGCGATGCCACGCCGAACATCTATCTTCAGTCACATCTCGACACCATGATCGAGCAGGTCGGCGATGGTCGCTCACTCTCGCGCAGTATGAATAAAGCTGGAATTTTCACTCCGCTTCTCATCGATATGGTAGCCGTAGGTGAACAGACCGGAAAGCTCGATCAAGCACTGAGAAAAGCCTCTGTTCGTTTTGATAAAGAACTCGACCAGGCGCTCAAGCGTATCATGGCTCTGATCATGCCGGTCATTCTGCTCGTGATGGCGGGCTTGATTGGCTCAATGGCCTATCTCATGATGACCGCGATCTTCCAAACCATGGAAAACCTCGGAGGACGATGATTCGCGCAACAAATATTCACCGCTCATACCACCTCGCGAAAAAGGAAATCTCCGTGTTACGCGGAATTGATCTCCACATTCAAAAGGGTGAGAAAATCTTTCTCTGTGGACCGAGCGGCGCCGGTAAGACTACTCTGATGTATACTCTCGCGGGACTTGAAAAACCGCATGAGGGTGAGGTCCACATTTCTGATACCAATTTCTACGAGCTCTCTTCTGGAAATCAGGCACGCCTGCGAAACGATAAGATCGGTTATATTTTCCAGAACTACTTCCTTCTTCCAGAACTTACCGCGATCGAAAACGTTCTCGTTCCGGGGATGATTGGTGGGAAAAGTGATCGTGAAAAAGCTCGTGCTGCTCTCGAGCGAGTCGGTCTTGGAGAACGCACGGATCACCTTCCGGCAGAGCTTTCCGGTGGAGAGCAGCAACGCGTCGCGATTGCGCGCGCCTTGGTGAACAATCCTTCAATCATTTTTGCCGATGAGCCGACTGGTAACCTCGATTCCCGAAATGGTGAAGAGGTGATGAAGATCCTCATGGAGGTAGTCGCGGAGCATGATGCGACACTCGTGGTGGTGACACATGACGATTCCCTAGCGAAGCTCGGCGATCGCGTCCTCATTATTAAGGACGGAAAGATCGCCGATTAACGGGCAAACCCGTTCATCGCTGAAGTCGGGAATATCGTCGATGTGACGAACAAGGCGCTCGTTGACATGCTTGAAATTTCCAGACATTTGGTAGCGGAGATCACCGGAGGCAAAGTGGGCCGCAACGGCGCGGCGGGGCTGATCTCCTAAGTTTGGAGGATTCCCGTGGAGAGTTTCGGCAGGGAACATGACGAGGTCGCCCGCGTTGAGAACGATGCGCTTTTTTTCTGACGGACCACGGCCATTCGGGACAATGGTGATGGGGCCCATCTCGTGGGTGAAATTGGTGAGCGGAATCCAGGCCGTCGCCATTTGCGAAGCTGCGCAAGTGAGCCAGCGGGAGTTTTCGCGATGCCAATGGTAATCTAGTTTGGCTGATGGTTTTGGTTCTTCGTAAAGAAGCTGATCGTGCCAGAAGCGGATCGATTCCATGCCAACAGTTTCCTTCACGAGTTTCGCAAGTCGGCCGTCGCGAAGGAGTTTCGCGAGCGGGGAGAGGTAAAACGAAGCGTAAGGGTGCTTGCGTGAGCGGGCCGTGCAGGGGCGAGGTTCCACCCAGTCGAACTCAGGTTTGGAATCAAACTTACCTCGATAGTAAGCGTTCTGAGCTTCGGCGACTTTTGCGATTTCTTCTGTTGAGAAAAATTTCCGCACGATCAGATAACCTTCTTGCTGAAGGAATTCCTGACGTCGTTCGACGGGCCGCATGACAATTCGCTAAACTCGGAAAGGGAGTTTTGCAACTATTGATCAATGGAGTTCTTTTCCGCGGAGCTTCGTCCGGAGCCAGTCGCTTAAGAGATCTCCAGTGATGACGGCGGCGACGCCGAGAAGGGCGAAGAACATAATTTGGTCATACTGGAGGAAGGCTTGGCGGAGGGAAATGTAGTAGCCGAGGGAGCTCACGCCGAGCATGCCGAGGACGGTTGCTTCTCGAACGCAGGATTCCCAGCGGTAGAAGAAGAAGAGAATGAAGCGATTAAGAGCTGCGGGAAGAAGGCTGCCGATGAATGATTGCAGCCTCGTTCCGCCAATGGAGAGAACTTGGCGAGAGGAAGAGGCGGGTTGGTTTTCAGTGACTTCTGCCCAAAGGCGGCCGAGGATTCCGACATTATGAATCGCGAGCGCAAAGACGAGCGGCCACGCACTGGGTCCGAGAATTCCCACTAGAAGAAAGGCGAGGAGGTATTCCGGAATGGCGCGGGTGACGATGAAGATGCCGCGAACGAATCGGCCGATCCAAGCGCGAAGATTTCCCGACTTCATTTCGAGTCCGAGAGGATGAGAGGACGAGAGAGTTCGGATTCCCAAGGGAAGCAGAAGAAGCGCTCCAGCAGCGGCGAGAATGATGGCGGCTAGTGACATTGCGACGGTATTCAAGAGAGCTTCTTTTCCAGGGTCTTGCCAGAGGTCGTTGATCCATTGCGGGATGTGGGAGGACCCGGTATTCCAAGCTTCGGATCGTTCTTCCCAGTTGGGAACCGGGTTTTCGGGAGCGGCGGGATCGGGAGTGAGTTGAGTAAAAAATCGGGAAATACGGTCCGAGCGTTGGCCCTCGAAGCCGGCGGGTTTGAGTAGGATTTCGCCAAAGTTCCAGGCCGCTAAAATGGTAAGGAGCGCGGTGAAGCCGAGCGAGCGAACGAGGAAATCTTTGGGGCGTGTTTTGTGGAGCTCAGATTCGCTGAGATCATTCGGCACGATCTTTCTTGGTTTGCCTTCACGGAGTCGTTTTCGGATGAGGTTTCCGAGTGCTTCGACGATGATGACAAAGCCGATGAGAAGGTAGAGTTGAGTCCAGACTTCGCGGTAGTAGAGGTTTTCAAAAGAGCGACTGATGCCGAGGCCGATGGTTTCGATTCCAAGGAAGCCGAGAATGGCGGAGGCGCGGATGCAACACTCGAAGCGATAAAGCGTGTAGCTGATCATGTCTGGCAAGGCGGCGGGGAGGATGCCGCCGAGGAACGCTTGGGAGCCGCTGCCGCCGGAGGAACGGATGACGAGTTGAGCCGATCGCGTTTGCTCATCGATGAGTTCCGAATAAACCTTTCCTAATATCGCGGCCGCTGGAAGGGCGAGAGCGATACAAGCAGTGATGGGGGAGTCGCCGATGGCGGCGAGAAAGAAGATGGCCCAGATGAGTTCGTGGATGGCGCGGACGAAGGAGAGAAAGATACGCAGCCCCCAGCGAAGGATGTTAAAGAAGGGGCGAAGTCGGCCTTTTGGAAGGGCGAGTTCAGAAGCGGCGAGCCCGAAGAAAAATCCGATTGGGATTGCGATCGACATCGCAATGAGCGCATAGCGAAGGGTGAGAAAGAGATCACGAATGACTCGAGTGAGGAACGGGGTGGCTTCGGGCGGAAGGGTTGAATTTTGATCAACGAAGGATGGTGAAAAGGCGGCCTTGAAGAAGCTCGTGGTGGTGGACCAAGGATCGGCGGCGCTTGAGAGATTAACGACGTTGGGACCGAGCCTAGTGACAGTCCAAGCGAAGACAAAGGCGAGGATCACGAAGAGCCACCGTCGACCAAAAACCATCGACTTGGCGGTTTTCATGATTCGTAGAGGGCGGCGATTTGTTCATCGCTAGGCGAGCCATCGAAGGCGATTTGGCCGTCTTTTAAGCCGATGATACGAGGGAAGAACTCACGAGCGAGTTCGACTTGGTGCAGTGAGACGATGAGGCTGAGGTTATGATCATCAGAGAGTCCGGTGAGGAGCTTGAGAACGTCGCGTCCGCGAGCCGGGTCGACCGCGCTGAGGGGTTCATCGGCGAGGAGAATTTCAGCTCCTTGAAAAAGGGAGCGGGCGAGGGCAACGCGTTGCTGCTGTCCGCCGGAAAGAGAATCGGTGCGATCGTAGATTTTTTCGGTGATCTTAAGTCGCTCGAGAAGCTTGAAGATTTCTTCCCGATCACTTTTAGAAGGAAAGAGGAGATCACGGATGGTGCGGAAAGTATTCCGTGTTCCGCTGCGCCCCAAGATGATGTTTTGGATGACGCGAAGATTGGGGACGAGTCCGAGGTCTTGCGGGAGCATCCCAATGCGGGAGCGGGTTTGGCGAATGACCTTGGAGCTAGAATTAAGAGAGCAGCCGAGGGTCGAGACGTCTCCCGAGCTTGGTTGTTCTTGCAGGCCAAGGAGGCGGAGGAGGGTGGTCTTTCCGCTGCCGGAAGGTCCGATGAGGGCGACCTTTTCTCCGGGAGCCAAAGAGAGCGAAACCCCGGCCTCAGAAAGGGCTGAGGTCACGCCGTAACGCCGAGTGGCGTCTTTGACTGTAATCAAACTCACAGGGAGTTTACTCAAGGCCGACAGCTTTCATCACCTGAGCGATGTCGTTAAGAGTGTCGTTGTTGATCTTGATGAGCTTTTTACGACGGAGTGCGTCGAGGACTGCTGGGTCGTCACACTTGATGAGGACGTTCTGAAGCTTCTCGGTGAAACCTTCGCCAAACATCTTCTCAAGCGCGGGGTGTGCGGTGAAGTTGTAGTCGGCATATCCGGGAGTTTCCCAGATGATGGACATCTTCTTAGCCGCTTCTGCATTTTCGGGCTTAGCAATGAACTTGTCGTAAGCGGAGTAGCTGAGCACTCCCACATCGAAGGTGCCATCGGCAACGAGTTGTGCGGTTCTATCGTGCGCGCCAGAGAATCCAGGAGCGCCTTTGATGAAGAACTCTTCAGGGGTCTTTCCGGTTTCCTGCATAATGAAATGAGTCGGCATCACGCGGCCAGAGGTGGAACCCGTGCTTCCGAAAGTGAAGGTGTGGTTCGCGATGGCAGCTGGGAAAGAATCAGATTTTGGAAGTCCGGTCGCGTTGTTGGCGATGAAGTAGGATTTGTAAGCAAGGTCAATCTCGCCACAGACGATGGTGTTTGCGCCTTCGACTGCTTGTTGAGCTTGCACGCCGGAGACACCGCCGAACCAGCCAAGCTGGATGTCGCCATTTGAAAACTTCTGCACGGAAGCGCTGTATTTTGCGGAAGGGACGAACTCGACTTTAATCTTGAGCTCCTTGGCAAGGTAGTCCGCGACGGGCTTGAACTTTTCAGCCTGCGCGGTAGTGTCGGTGTCTGGAATTGCGGAGAAGCGGAGGACGGCATCATCGGTCCTTGCTTCTTTCTTTCCACAAGAGGCGAGGGCGAGAGTGATGCCTGTGAGGGCGAGGCCTTTACTGACTTGAGAGATAGTGCATTTCATCTGTGAGGCATTTTCTAACAATTTATGAGAATTACCACAGCTTTGATGCAAAATCTTTGGTTATATTCCGTGGAAACTTAATTTGATGGGTTTAGAGACCGCAGAGAACACGGAGAGAGCTGAGGCTTCGTTGGGGGGATTGGCTGAGGAGGTCTTGGAGTGATTAGAGAGATGTTAATCACGAAGTATTTTTGAAGTGAAAAAGATTCAAAACCTAAGCCTCTGTTTGCTCAGTGGTTGTTTTTGATCTCGGCTTGGCGTTGGCGGGTTCTTGTTTAAGGTGGGGCATGAGTTTGTTGATGTATCTCGCGAGCCTACTGGGGCTAGGAGTGATTGCGCAGTGGGTGGCTTGGCGGTTGAAGTTGCCATCGATTCTACTCCTGCTGGTGTTTGGTTTTGCGCTTTCGCAAATGTCGGGAACTCGGATTGACGATTATTTGGCGGATGAATCGGCCTTGTTGAGCTTAGTCGGGTTCTTTGTGGCGATCATCCTTTTTGAGGGTGGATTGACTTTGAAATTTGCTGAACTGAGGGAAGCGGGGGCTCCGGTGCTGCGGTTGTGCACGAGTTGTGTAGTGATCGCGTTTGGAGTGACGACAGTGATCGCACATTACACGCTAGGGTTTCACTGGCAGGTCGCGGGTTTGTTGGGTGCCATTTTAGTGGTGACGGGGCCGACGGTGGTCGCTCCGCTTTTGAGGCTGATTAAGCCGCGAAGAAAAATGGCCTCGATCGTGAAGTGGGAGGGGATTGTGGTCGATCCAATCGGTGCGGTGATGGCGGTTTTGGTTTTCATCGTGATTCAGAATGGTGGTCTTGGTGGCACGTGGGATGATATTGTATGGGCGCTGTTGAAGACGATCGTAATCGGGGGAGGTTTTGGTTACGGATTGGCGAAGGGGGTAGAGTTTTTGTTAGCGCGGCATTTAATCCCCGACTTTCTGGAAAGCATGTTTTTCCTCGCGGTGGTGGGTGTCGGTTTTGCGGGATCGAACATGCTGATGCATGAATCAGGCTTGTTAACGGTGACTGTTCTCGGGGTAGCGTTGGCGAATCAGCATCGGGTTTCGGTTCGTCATATTTTGGAATTTAAGGAGAACCTACGGGTGCTGATTATCTCGCTGCTTTTCTTGATGCTCTCGGGTCGGATTGGATGGGAGGAGCTTGGAGCGGTTTGGCAAAAGGGACTGTTTTTCTTAGCAGGTCTAATTTTGATCGCGCGCCCAGTTTCGGTTTTTTTATCAAACTTGGGGTCAAACAAGACTTCGTTTAAAGAGCAGTTATTTTTGTCTTTGTTGGCTCCGAGAGGAATCGTAGCTGCAGCGGTGACATCGGTTTTTGCGCTCGAGCTTGAGCATTTAGCAGAGCATCACCCCGGAGACGCACACTTGGCGGAGCTTTCTGCACAAGCGGGGGAGTTGGTGCCGGTTGTCTTTATCGTGATTCTTGGAACGGTGGCATTTTATGGACTGCTGGCGGCTCCTTTGGCTCGGAAGTTGGGACTGGCAGATAAGAACCCGGACGGAATTTTATTTGCGGGATGTGACCGGTGGACTCGTGTAGTTGCGAAAGGTCTGCAAGATGAAGGGCACGCCGTAATGCTGGTGGATACCAGATTTCAAAATGTCTCGGCTGCACGTATGGAGGGTCTGCGTGCAGTTCGTGCAAATATTTTATCTGAGTATGCTGAGGAAGAACTCGATACCTCAGGGCTTGGGCATCTTGTCGCGGTGACGCCAAACGATGAGGTGAACTCACTTGCGGCGCGTGAGTTCCAGCATCGCTTCGGAAAAGTGAATGTCTGGCAACTGACACCTGGTGATCACGATGAGCACCACTCACGTTCAGTGGCATGGCATATGCGGGGAAGATTCTGTTTCCACAATGGGCCGACTTTTACTGCGCTCTCTTCTTTTGTCGGGCGTGGTGGGGTGCTTAAGGCGACCTTGTTGACGGATGTCTTTACGCTCGCGGACTTCCGAGCAACGCATCATGAGGCGATGATTCTTTTTCAGCATGATGTGGAAAAGGGGCTTCGCCCAGTGTTTGCAGAGGATGAAGAGATTGCTGGAACGACCATGATTTATTCACTCGTTCTCCCTGAACAATCAGAGAACCAAATAGTATGAGCTTGGGATATCACGGGTTAGAAGCTGAGTGGCACGATCTTTTCTGGGAAGATGAGGAGGCTCCCTCGGAGTTGCCTTTTCTCGAAGAGTGTCTTTCAGAGGTGAGTGGAAAGGTGCTTTATGTTGGGAGTGGATCAGGGCGTTTGCTCGGGCCACTTGTCAAAAGCGGTCACGAGGTGACGGGGCTGGAAATCTCTGGTGAGATGGTAGGCCTCTCGCGGAAGAAATTCCCCCAAGCTGAAGTGCGAGAAGGAGACTGGAATGAATTTTCCGAAGGGCCGTGGGGCGCGATTTTGATTCCTGGTTTTACCTTCCAATTGATGTCCGCTCCAGCGAAGCAATTCCAAAAGATGGCTGATCTGGTGATGGTCGGAGGGCGCGCCTACATAAGCTT
Organism: Akkermansiaceae bacterium; assembly: GCA_039768255.1. Classification (GTDB taxonomy): domain Bacteria; phylum Verrucomicrobiota; class Verrucomicrobiia; order Verrucomicrobiales; family Akkermansiaceae; genus SW10. The sequence continues at coordinate 21,223 of JBDNAW010000039.1, forward strand.
GTTTTTTCCATGGGCTGAAATGGATGGCGAGTTACCAGAAGGACATTGGTATCATGACCGTGACCTCATTCTACCGGATGGGAAAAAAGGCGAGATGCGCACGCGTCATTTCATCGATCATCAAGCGAGTGTGTTGAGGCGGGAGCATCGTTATCTTTTAAAAGACGAAGAGGGGAACGTGATCCGCGAGGATAAGACGAAACAGAAGGTTCGGATCTTTGCCGATGGAGAGCTCGAAAAAATGATCAAGAAAGCGGGGTGGAAAATCACCAAGGAGATTCAGAACTTTGGAGAGCTCAGCGAGGAGGATGATACGGTCTATGTCATTACTCTTTTACTTGAGCGTGTTTAGTCAGCCTTCCGGAAACCAAAAGACCGCCAGCATTCTGATCTTCCAGCTTTTTGATAAATGGTCATCTTTACTGGATCCACATTCGTGGAGATGAGCTGGTCAGCGGTTTACTTTAAAATGAAAAATCGCATGTAACGATGGTGTGTCGCGATCTCAGGATCATAGCCCCCTTTATTTCAAATTCGGTGTCAAGAAAGTGTCATTATGTTCTTTTGAAAACCTTGATTTGTCAGGGGCGAGGGAGTGGCGTAAAAGATCAGGATGTCACTTCGTCAACCTCTTATTAAAGAAACGACTCGCCTCATTCGTGAGGCGCGGCGACGCTGGGATGCCCATGAAAATGCGTCGTGTCGCCGAGTGCGTGAGGAAGCTCTCAAGTCCTACAATACGCTCACCAAAGACGAAAAAGCACAGATCCCCGAAACCCATCGCGTCTGGCTCCGGTATCGGAGTGAGAAGTATTTCGGTTCCTCGCGGACCAAGCCGGGGACTAAAAATCCGAAACCAGTTTCAAAATCGATGAAGGAGGCAAAGAGAAGCCATGCTCCTCAACACAGCACCGCATGCCTTTGGATGGATAGCCCAGTTGGTCGTCTGGTCATGCTCACTTCTAAAAAAGGAATTTCTGGAGTCTACTTCGGGCATCGCATCGAAAAATCCACCTTACCTCCCGAGAGCAGTAAAAACCTGATTCTTAAAAAAGCAGCCCGTCAGCTTGAGGAGTTCTTTGCTAAAAAGCGTGAGTCTTTTGATCTCCCTCTCGAGGCCAAGGGGAGTGCTTTTCAACGCAGCATATGGCGAGAGCTTTCGAAAATCCCCTTCGGGCAAACGCGGAGTTACGGTGATCTCGCGGATGCCATTGGTAATCCCAAAGCTGTCCGAGCGGTCGGTCTCGCCAATGGGGCCAATCCCATTTCAATTATCGTTCCTTGTCATCGTGTGATTGGGAAAAACGGTGCCTTGGTGGGCTTCGGTGGTGGGCTTGAGATCAAAACAAAACTCCTCAAACATGAGGGGCTTTTACTTTAAAAAGGGGAAATCTGCGTGAATGCTTAAGATTTCTTAACTAAATAAGAGTGATTTTAGGGTGAAATTCGCATTGTAAATACAATATTTAAAGTTTTGTTGATCAATGTTTTGTGTGTTTTTAACGCCTTGAATCAGGTGTTTTTTTGAGAAAATTGGCAACTTCTCAATTGCCATGAAAGCACAATGTGTTTACATAGTGTTCATCATGAAAGCGCAAAACAGTCTCCCTCTTAAACGTGGATTCGCCCTTATTGCCACAATTTCAGTTCTCCTTTTGCTGACGCTTATTGCGGTCGCGTTTCTCTCGCTCTCGGCCGTAACGGTGAGCTCGAGCCGTATCGAATGGGCTCAAGAAGAAGCTCGAGCGAACGCCCGACTCGCTCTCATGATTGCGATTGGTGAGCTCCAGCGCGAGATGGGACCTGACCAACGCGTGAGTGCTACAGCCTCAATTTTAGATGGCACTCCCAATACAGAAAAGATTAGTCGAGCTGAAGTCAGCCAACCGAACTGGGTTGGTGTTTGGTCAACGAACTGGGAAGAGGCTTTGAGTGGCGAAACCGGCGGGCAAAAAGATGCAAAGAAGCTCACCCCATGGCAGAGAGATGGTCAAGCTGGCGGCCTCCAAGATCGCCGTTACACCGAGAACTGGGATCGAGAAAGAAACGTCAGCACCTGGCTTGTCAGTGGAAACGAAGGTGGGCGAGTTCGCGGATTGAAAGCAAATCGAGATTTTAAAGACGCTGCAAAAGATGGTGTCGAGGATGTAGAGCGTGAGAACCAGCTTGAAATCGTGGGAGAGGGGAGTGTCATCGACGCTGATGACATCGTAAGGGTTCCTGCAATTTCAATTAACCGTGATTTACGTCGCCCTAATGGGCAGATTCAACCGACTGCTACTGGCCGCTATGGATTCTGGATTGGTGATGAAAGCACGAAAGCCAGCCTCAGTGTGTCAGATCGCCATGCCGATGAAAACCCAACCCCGCTCGGTGAGTCTGGATACCAAAGGATTTTTAACGCTCAGGATATTGAAACTTCTCTGATCACCGGACTCGGTGAGGTTTCTCCCGAGGATCAGGAACGTCTCGTTTCGACAGCAACAATCGAGCTCTTGAGAGGAATTGATTCATCAGACCTGAAAAATTTATACCATGACATTACCGCAAACACACGCTCGGTTCTAGCTAATAACCGTGATGGTGGTTTGAAGAAAGACCTCTCTCTTCCGATTGTGGAAAACCGCAGTGTTCGTTCCTTAGAGAATGGGCGCTTGGAGTATGTTGGTTTAAACCTTGGGTCGGATAATACTTCTGAAGATGCAGATGCCCAAGATGACGGGGACCTTTTGGTGGGCCCCCCGAGTCCGGAGATCGCTGCACTAACAGGATTAGATTATGATCCGATGCTGAGAAAAATTGCGCCTCGCTTCCGCATTTTGGCCAACTGGCTCAATATGGCTCGGAATGAGAACTTTTCACTCACAACGGACAGTATTGATTTTACCGGCGGTCAGTCAGATTTGAAGGCTAAGATCTTGAACTACGGGAGCCCAAGAACTGGAAGATCCAATGTCTGGGATAGGCTTCTTGGTAATCCAGGTGAATTACGAGTGGGCGTTGCGGAAAATAGTGCTACTGCGGACGTCTTTGGACCACAATTTACCCAAATTGACTCACCAAGTTTATCTCCCACAGTGGTGGAAGCTGGGTTCTACTACAATATCGCAACTCGTCAACGGAGCCAAGGAAAGTGGCAGCTCTACACTGCGATGTATCCAAG
>JBDNAW010000040.1:0-13476 GCA_039768255.1 Akkermansiaceae bacterium
AACATAAGCCATATCGGTCGGATTTACTCCAAGCCACAGTGCGAGTTCGGCATAATATTCATCCACCGAAGTCGTGGGAATGAGTCGGCCACGCCCAGTATCGAGATTATTTCCCAAGGCTAAGTCAGGATAATCTCCATAAATCCCACGTTGCACGGCACCTCCGACGACGATCTGGTTTCCGCCCCAAGCATGATCCGATCCAGCCGCATTCGGAGATAGAGTCCGCCCAAAATCGGAGGCGGTGAATAGCGTCACTTTGTCTTCTAGGCCTAACTCAGCCATCGCAGCTTGAAATTGACCAATTCCTTGGCTTAAATCCCCTAGTAAAGATGGGTGTCCGGCGAGGGAGCCATGACTATCCCAACCGCCTCGTAAAACAAAGAATGTCTGCCGTTTGTGGCCTAGAAGGTCTCTTGCTGCAATCGAACGTGCAACCGAGCGCAGCTGTTCCGCATATCCGTTCGCGCTGTCAAAGGCGGTATTGAGCGGTTCTGCACCTTCATAAGCTGTGCTAAATTCGTTCCCCACTTGAATCGCCTGCTTCTTTGAGCCTGCAAAGGTGCGTTCAAGAGCTGATTGATATTCTTGATCAATGATCGACTCAAGAGCGGTCCGCCTTGGCAGATAGCTGGCTTGATTCCACTCGCTCATGGACGGCACTCCATCCGTTCCAATCGTGAAGGCCGCCGTTGTGTCACCGACTTGGTAAAGGTTTCTTCCCGCGACTGAGATATTCATGGAGACTCCACTGTCACCATTGAGCTCACTCATCAAATCCGCAAGACGACCACCCCAGCCAGTGCGGGCATTTCGCTGTTCGGGCGTCGTAGACTGCCAATGTGCTGCTTGATCTGCGTGGGAGTATAAACCAAGCGGCAGCTTGGCGGTCCCGAGGTTAAGCGCATTCAGATCCGTTGGTTCGATCAAACTTCCCACATTACAGATCAAGGAAGCTTTACCTGCATTATACAGATCAAAGACTTCACTCATATTTTTGTGTAAGCCCAGTTGACGACCGTCAGAAAGCGGATCCGGTAATAAATTATAATCACTCTGAGGCAGAGCAATCTCTCCGCGAGAATCCTCATATGCCGTGCGAGCATCACCACTAAAAGGAGTCAGCATATTGAAAGAGTCATTTCCCCCTGAAAGGAAGACACACACGAGCGCTCGATACTCCTCATCTTCGTCAGAAGAGGTCTGCGCAGCTAACCGCCCGGAAAGCTGTAGATTTAGAAGGGAAGATAAAATCGATGTCGATCCGATCGCCGCGCAATTCATCTCACCGAGGAAGCGGCGTCTGGTCAACTGATCGGAAAGGTGCTTCATAATTTACGCTTATCTCAGTGTTGCCGCATTAGGAGAGGTGACGATTAAGTGAACGGCTGTCCTCACCTTTGCTAAGTCACTTGCCTGGGCATCCACCGCAGCAGCGATCGCACGATGCGTCTCCTGAGGTAACTTGGTGCTAGAGAGAATCTCCGCCAAATGATCAATAAGCTCATCTACATCACCTGCTAACGCCAGCTCATCATCAAAATTCGGAATTACTCCTTGGTTGCCTGAGGTCACCAATCGTTTGAAAAAGTTATCCGAATCGATCAACTGAGCGGTATCAGCAATTTGCATTTCCGGACTTACTAATTGCAAGTCTGTCATTTCTCCCGGAGGCGAATAGGCGGGAAGGTAAAAGTTAAATACACTATCCGCTAACATGGGATACTGGCTCAGCGCATTTTTAACGGGAACATGATAAAACGGATACGTATTTTGGGCGTTTCTAAAATCAAACGCTCTCAGCAAATGAGTCAGTCTTACAATCGGTTCGCGCACTTTCCCACGATTAGGATCATCATCCGCACGAGCATCTTGGTCCAAGAGAATCGCCTCAACGACACGTCGAAAATTTCCTGTTTCTGAGAGCTGGTTCAAATTCCACGCATCCACCACCCTTTTTATGTATGATGGTCGCGGATTCGAACTCGTAAAACGTTGGATCAACAGATGGCTGATAAAGGGCGCCGTATTTTCATGCTCTGAGAGAAGATCCAATGTGGCTTGCACCTCCTCATCCGGCGTCAGAGCTTCCCCGCCATTTTCCGTATCATTTAAGACGACACCATTTAGAAGATGCTTGGCACCTGGTTCATGCTCTCCATCAAAAACGACCATGGGGTAAAGAAAAGCATTCCCTCCAACTCCATCGTAAAAACTTGGAGCAGAGTTATTGACTCCGTTTCGACTGTAAGTCATCCCGGTGAAAATTTTAGCCATCTCGGTGATAATCGCATTATCGTAAGTCGGAATATCCAGCCCCTCTGCATCTTTCTTTCGCGTTCCATCAGGATGGAGTTCCCACAGGCCGATCGAAAATAACTGCATGATTTCACGCGCAAAATTCTCGTCCGGAAACCTTCCAGTCACCGGGTCACTTTTTCGGTTCCGCAAATGCGAAAGATAAAAACCCATGACCGGGCTGTAAGCGATGTCATTGAGGAGAGCTCGATACCTTCCTGATGCCCTCTTGATAAACTGATCATAAAAAGAAGCCTGAACCAAGGAGTTATCTCCTACCCAGTTTCCAGATTGAAAACCAACGACAAAGATTTGACTCAGTGAATACGCCAGCCTCTGCCTGAGCTGGTCCGGCGAGTCCACAGCGAGCTTAATCCAACTGTCTCGCCAGAGCGTAGCACTATATTTTAAATCATTTCGCCACATCGTCTGAGCGCTCAAGCTCGGAGTAATTGCCCATTGTTCATCAATCCATCCTGATAGACCAAGTGACATGACTTTGGTAATCTCCGCTTTGCTCGGGCCAAAACTCGCCTGCATCAAAAATCTTGAAGCCTCGCTTCGGTTCGGCAAGCGCTGCGGGAAGCTCACGCCATCTGCTAAGGTAACCCCCTGCTGTTGCTCAAGAGCACGAATGGCAGCGACATAGTCGAGACGGTCCGCGTCCCCGGAACTCACGCGATTATTATCACTCCACCCCAGCTGCACTTCCTCCCAAGACGTTAATCCGTCTTGATCTAAATCGAGATTGAACGCTTTGATCCGGATTAGATCGCTACGAAGATCTGTAGGCGGAATGACAGCCGAGCGAATAGATGAAAATGGACGTGGCAGGAAACTAGCGGTCTCCGTCCATTCGGCACCATTGAACTGCTCAATACGATAGGCCTTCCCTCCGACCCCTTGCCATTGGACTGTCGCTCCACCCACATCCACAGAGATAATTTCCAGATTCAAAAAACTCTGTGCATCCTCTGGATCCGTCCCTGCGATAGCCTCTTCTCCATTGCTAAAGCTATCCCCATCCAGATCGTCACCTGCATGCCCAATATTTGGATAGCGAAGCTCCCAAATCTCAGAAAAACCATTCCGATCTAGATCGAGCTCCGCCCGAATCTCACCAGTAAATAGTGAAATCGTGACAATCGGGATAATGGAAATGAAACGCAACAAACTTGATGAACTTGGAAGAACTAAATGAAATTAAGTTAATAATTTAAATGACAATCAAGTATTTGTTTAAACATTTATTATGAACTCTTCAGGAAATTAATATGAATGGTAAAATCCATGAATTCTCTGAACAATCCAGAATTTAACCCAGCTTTTGATATGCGCTGCTAATACGTTTCGCCAGCCCTGACCATGAGAAGCTAGTCCGCGCGCGCTGAGCCGCAGCAGCCCCCTTAGTGTTGCCGCTTTTTTTATCTTCATAGCAGCATACCAAGGCCTCCGCCAAGCCTTCAATGGTCTCTTTCCGAGTAGATGGTCTCACCTTATATCCTGTCTCTTCAGTAACAATCAGACCCGGACCTGCCCAATCCAAAGAGATCACCGCAGTTCCTAATGCCATTGCCTCTAAGCAAGACTGACCAAAAGCCTCGTGAAGAGCGGGATGAATCAGCGCATCCGCATCTGACACTCTCTGAAACACATTCTCAATCAGAGGGAGCTTTCCGGTAAATTCGACGTGCTCTTCCAACTCCAGCTCCTTTACCAAATTTTTCAAAGCTCTCTCTTCTGGCCCTGAAGACAAAATCGAATAATGCACTGGGACACCTTTTTTACGAGCTAAAGCCACCGCCTCAATCGCCAAGTCAACCGCCTTCCAGTGCTCTAATCGGCAGGCACTCACAAGCACTAAGCGGTCATTCGACGCCTTAATCGACTCTCCACGCTGCTCACAAAACCTCTCCAATTCATCACCATCACCAATTCCTGACTGAGGGAGCACCTCCATCTTAGTGACCCCAATTGCCGCCAAAGCCTCCTCGGTATGCTTCGTCGCAGCAAATGACCACGATGCCTCTAAATACCACTGCTTCAGCATCGGAATCGCAGGTAACCACTGGCGAACTGCATCTCGGACAAGCTCCCGAATCTTCCCTTTCGTGCTGTAATAATAAGCAAATCCAGGCGGAGTTGATTCCCCACCACCCACGGGTCCATAGACAAATGGTGGGCCCAGATTGACCAATGGCGTAGGCACCCAATACTGACCAAAAGTGAGGTGATGAACAAGATCGAAGCCCACTTCATCTTGAAGCTCTTTCGCCTTATTCCAAGCCTCACGCTGCCAAAGAGCGTAAAAAGGATATAATCCTCTCCGTCCTGTTTTCCAAAAAGTCAGCCACTTAGGGGGATCGATAAACACCCAATTGACACGCCCAATCCAGTCCTCCCCGCACTCGAGCACCTCACGCTCATGCTTAGCCCGTGTGAGAACCCAAAGTTCATACTCGGCCGACAGCTCTCTCACCAAATTCCACCCGACGCCGGGTTCGGCACCGCGCCCTGGCTCACATGCATACGCTGAAATCAAAACCTTCATTTAGTTGGGTAATTTAGAAGTCGCTCCAAGATAGGAGTAATGTGCGAATCCTCCGTTGCCATCGCAATGAGATAACTCGCAAACAGGAAATTTTCGCGACCCTGCCATCCGGCTTGGATCAGATAATTTTGAGAACGTGGAGAGCCTAAAAAAGCCATGATCTCCGTCAGCGTGTCATCCGGTGATCGTCTCTCGACCAAGACCAGAGTCTGAAAAATATAGTGGATCAAATCCCATCCCGGCACCGCATGAATTCGCCCTCCTTCCCAATCAATCGGGATCGGATTTCCGGCTCTCGTCATCCTGACGTTCCATGGTGCCAAATCGCCATGCATTAATGACGACTTGAGAGAAATACCCCGGCAAGTATCCGCCACCTGTTTCGCACCATCGCGGGAAGACCCGGTCACCATTTCCCACCCCTCTAATTGCTCAATGGCCAACTCATCATCATCCAGCCAGCTTTGCGTCATCGCGACGAGCTCCTCGCGTGACAAGGCGCCGTCTGAAAAATGGGGTAAGCTCAAAGCCGCACCTTGCCCTTCTTCATAATATCCCAGAGGCAAGGGCACCCCTTTGAGATCGGAACCATGGTCCTTTAGGAAATGAGCTTCCTTCCTCACAAAATCCGCAGCTTTTCCAGATTCACCGATCTTAAGCACTTTCCCATTGCCCAAGACAATCGCACGGCGCGCTTCATGTTTAGGATTACCCAATAAAATCGCCTCCGCGTTCACACCCTCACAACCCGTGGTAACCGCGAGCAAACTCTTCGGGTCTGCGCCCCACTGAATCTTCGGCAACACCCGCCAAAGTCCCAACGGCCCGAGAAGAGCCTTCACCGCTAATTTGGCGACCAATCGCTGAGGACTATATAACTCCCTCGCGCGGCGCGCCCCCGCCCCCGTAGATCGAAAGACCACCAGCAGGTTACCATTCCTGAACAAACAGCGCCAAGACGGACCTTCGTCCAAATCTCCTCCAAGAGCCGATAAAAAATCGTGATCGATTCGATTCATCTCAAAATAATTCAGTCCAGATGCTTTAAATAAGCCTTTGTCAAACGCTCTGCAGAAGCCCTCCATGAAAAATGCCGTTCACAGAGCGCTCGCGCTTCTTTGGAGATCATTCTTTCTTTGCCTTCTAATAAACCGAGCAATGATTTCATCCCATCCACCACTCCATCAACTTCCCCCGCAACCACTCTCACTGCGGTATTTCCCGTCAAAAGCCCTTCCCGATCTACATCCTCGGTCACCACAACAGGCTTTCCATAGGACATCGCTTCCAACACCGAAAATGGCACTCCAGCCTCCCAACGCGAGGGGTGCAGAAACAAATCACAATCCCTCAAAAGCTCCTCTTTTTCACGACCGTAAATCGCCCCCGTGAACGTCACGGCCTCCTCAATTCCCAACCGGGAAATTTGCTCACGCAATAGACTCTGATCGTTTTTCCAGTCTACCCCTGCTAAAACCAAATGCATCTCTGGAAATTCCTTCAATATCTTGGCAAAGGCATCAACGACGATATCTAGCCCCTTCTGACCTAAGTCCAAACGCCCCAGAAATAACGCTACTCGTTTTCCGTCAGGAATTCCAAAACGCACCAAACCTTCACGTCCGGGAGAAGCTTCACTTTCCTCTGGAAGATCGATTCCATTACGCGCCTCCTCGATTGGCCTTGTTACCCCGTATTCCCGAATGTTTTTACGATCTGCAATCGCATGAACAAAGCGAGCCCCTTCCAACATCGGCAGCTCGAAAAACCTCCGATATGGTCGCTTGATCCAAGCTCTACGACCCAAAACTTCTGCATTCACATTTCCATGAGGAGTCACCACGTAAGGTATATTGAGTCTGCGCGCTACCCTTGCTCCTGCAGCATTTCCCGGAGCATAAGCGCCGTGAAAATGGATATAATCAGGCTCAAATTCGGTAATCTTCTGCTCAAAATCCGCACTCGCAATCACCGGGATTTTTCCACGGCGAGCACTCACCGTATCGACTCCAGGAATCGGGACAGGCTCCTTGTGAGTGAGCCCCACGTAACGAACCTCATGCCCTAGCGCCGCCAGATTTTTCGAAAAATGATATAACGAAATATCGCCACCGTGCAGACTATCTATTCTACACCGCCCAAGAGTCACATGGATGAGGCGCAATGGTCGAAACTCCATCATCGTTTCGCTCCTTTCCGATACCATCTTGCCGTTTCCTGAATCGCCTGCTCCCTCGAAAAAGGCAACGGCCCACACACATTCTTGATGAGACCAATCTCACAACAATCATCTTCTGTGAGGTTCTGATATCGAAAACTCGTAAACGGAAATCTCCGGCGCATCACCATATTTAAAAAATCGCCACTCCAGGCCATCACACGCGCCATGCCACGAGGCACACGCCAGATCGGCTTACTTCCAAATTCTTTGCGAAACCCTTCGGCCCATTCCTCGAGCACGACCGTTTCATAATCCGCCAGATAGAAAATCTGCTGATGAATTTTCTCCCTTTCCACCTGCAGCAAGCGCATGAGCTGATATGCCGTATTCCCGACATACCCCATGTCTTTTCGCACTGGGCGTGTCCCAATATGGAAATAGAGCCCCCTCTGTAGCATCGATAAAAAACGCTGGTAGTGTGTCGACATCCCAGGCCCCCAAATCGTTGTAGGCCGTACGATACACCACTCCACACATCCACCATCAGCCTCCCAAACTGCCTCTTCACTGAGCACCTTACTTTCTCCATAAGTCGTGGCTGGAGCGTACTCTCGATGCTTTGGTATTCCATCACCTCTCCAGACATACTTGGTAGAAACATAGATCATCCGCCGCACACACTCCACCTCACGGGCGACACGAATTAAATGATCTGTCCCTCGTGTATTAGCCGCAAAATACTCACTATCAGCCGGATAATTTTTTAACCCTGTCTTCGCTCCCAAATTGACAATCGCTTCCGCTCCAAATTCCTCTGTCAGCGTCTTCAGGGCTTCAAAATTCAGCAAGTCACAACGCTCCCAACGCATCCGCTTATGCTCAAACGGCCGTTGAGGATTTTTACGATCGATCCCGCAGACCTCAAACCCGGCCTCGATCAAAGTCTTACAGAAAACCCTCCCGATAAACCCCATCGCCCCTGTTACCAACACTCTCATGACTCACCCCCTCTTCGTCTGATCGTGCGGCTCCTAGAAAAATCTTTCACCACCCTCGTTGTCTCCGCAATGACCTCCTCCACAGATTGCCCTACATCGATCACTACCGCCTTCTCTCCTAACGATTCTGCCAAAGCTCGATAAGCCTTCAACTGGCGCTCCAACTCCGGCTTCTCAACCTCCTTCTTACGAGCCAAAATCGTCTCCGCGTCAGTTAAAAGCACCAATGTTAAATCTGGCTTCGGGAAAAACCGAAAAAGTAACCGGGCTAGCCAAACTGGGCCCCCATACAAATACCGCTGCTGATCCACCAACAAATCACGGTAATAACGATCCGATAAAATAACGCGGCTTTTAGCCCGCAAATGCAAAAGCCTCAGCACATACCCCAACCACCAACGGATCAATAACAATCCTAACGCACCCACTGACAATAAAGCATTCCTCCTAGGCCTCCCATGAGGATCCGTAATCGGAGGCCCCGGCTCATCAGGGATCGGCTTTCGCACCGTGGGCCGCCAATGAACATGCTTCAACTTAATCCGACTTTTCGCCAACTCCTCTCGTAAGCCATCAATCACCGTCGATTTACCACTTCCATCTGGACCTAAAAATGCGATCCAAGGAAAAGGCGACTTCACATGATTCTTGAGCTCCTGCCACCAATGCGCAAACACTGGCCCAGCCATAAAAAGGCCTTCCCTACAAAAATTTGTCCACCTCACCGCACTCCGTAGTTCACTGACTACTGCTAGTGCATCCTTAGGGCACTTCTCTAAAGCCATCGTCAACAGCTCCCCAGCCCAATCAGCTCCAAATGACCATTCCAGGCATTTTTTAAATTCTTCTCTCTCCTTACTCGCGGCTTCGAAAATTAATTCATCATAACGCTCCTTATAATTCCCCCCATGCAGCAACCCGCAGAACCAAGCGATAAAAGCGTCGTGTGCCAAACAAGGCTTCCTTACCCCATCTTGATCTAAAAACGTTTTTTCCCAAAATTGAGTCTCATCAAGATACCTCCAGCCATTCCACTCAAACCCCGGTAAGAAATCCAATCCGCCCCAATCATAAAAGCGCTGCTCCACATAACGGTGCTTCACCGTCATCAAAGGCTGCTCGAAGTGTCTTTCCGCAATGTTCTCCGCATCGTTGATCGAACGCACAAAGAAATCCCAATCATCCCCCTTCCGCAACCTACGCACCGTATTACTAGCGCGTAATAAAACAGCTGATTTACTCTCCTCTTTGACAAACCGCTCAATCATTCTCCATTATTTTTTAACTTTCTAAAATGGATCATCTTTAGAATCGGCTTCATGATCCTCCAGAAAAGATACAAAAAAGAATCTCGGAAAGTATTGAAGTTTTCATCTTTAAACCAGACCTTCCCGTATGCTCGCCGAATTGCGCGCGTTTCAGCATACTGCTTCTGCAACGTTAGCCAATCGTCAACATTGCCTACATTATAATTCCGGACACTAAGATTCCCGCCATGCCAACGGAAATCAGCCAGAATTCTCGGTAGATACATGAACTTTTTACCTTTCTCAGCAAGACGTGCGTAGAACTCTCCGTCCATCACGTATCGGAAATCTTCGTTTAATAAATGTCCCTCAGCAATTACTGTCTCCCTACGATAAAACGCAGAGGTCGAACCAATATAACAGCCCACATAGAGCATCATACTCTTTTGGTGTGGGAAAAGAGTCATTCTCTTCTTAAAGCTACCATCTTCATTGATGAAATTCCAGCCTCCGTAGATCACGTCTGCTTCTCCCTGAGCTTCGGCAAAGCGCTTAACCTCTAACAGCGCGCCTGGTAAGAGTCGATCATCAGAATTTAACCACATCACCCAACGGCCTCTCGCTGCTTTAAAACCCTTATTAATCGCATCACACATTCCATTGTCTGGTTCCTGCTTAAAAAGCACAGAATCATAACGAGCCACCACTTCCGGTGTGTTGTCAGTAGAGCCACCATCAAAAATAAGATGTTCTAGCGTCACCCCGTCTTGGGCAATGACACTCTCAATACACTCTCCAATATATTTTCCGTAGTTATAACTCGCGGTAACAATGGTGAAATCTAACTCCTCTTTCATCTTATTTCGTGTTTTGACAAGCTTCATAGGCATCTAACATTCGAGCCCTCTTGGTCTCCCAAGAATAGGAATCTCGTAAATGCGCCCAAGCTCGTAAGCCTTCCTGCTCAATTTTATCAGAATCATTCAAATAGGATTGAATTGCCAAAGAAAGATCACAGATCACGGCTTCGGCACTCTGGTGAGCGTTCACTCTCGTCCCACATCCCTCCGCTACCGAAATAGCATGCCCGCCACAATCCAGCACTATCGCGGGGCGTGCCTGTTGAAACGCCTCTAGAACGGTCATTCCACCACTTTCGTAAAGACTAGGCGCTATCAAAACATCCGCTCTTCGATAATGAGACTTAAGAGATACTCGCGGAATCTGACCAAGAAATCGAACTTTCTTATCCAACTTTGCACCCCTCACCTTATCTTCTAGAGTAAGGCGGCTTGCTCCTCCTCCGATAATATCAAGTTCGAAGGGTTGATCCGCGATCTTAATGAGTGCATCGATCAAAAGATGCACTCCTTTCAAGTGGTGCAGACGGCCAACATACAAAAAACGAATGGGGCCATTCCCATCATTCCAACATGAAAATGGTGCGCCCGGAGCAACCGCAGAAATAGTCGGCATCACTTCGCTATCAATCCCCGCATCCTGAAGAACTTCGTAAGTTTGGGGGGTGCAGGCGAAAGCTCTCGTCACTCGTTGGTCTAAAGTCCCAAAGGTGGCAAGCCACTTTGAACTGATCCAAGTGCTCAGGTTTCGGACTAATTCTCGTGTTCCTTCTATGAATCCGCCCCCATGGTATATTAAGCTGAAAGGAGCATTGTCAGCTCCCCCTACAGGACCCCACACAATTGGTAGCTTCTTCCAAAAAATTGGATAACGAAAAGAGGCAAAGGTCACGTGGTGAACGAGATCTAGCTGATGCTTTTCCATCAAGGCAGCCTCCATCTGAGCTGCTTTCCACTGCCATCGTATATAATAGGGCAGCAAAAACGGTCCACATCTCTTCTTATACTTCAACCACTGAGCACCAAGATCAAGATACTCAAAATAAGGTCGAACGGTCACTTCCGGGTGTTCAAGATACCAGCACTCGATCCGTTCTCTGTTTTTACCCTGAGTCAATACAACGACATCGACCTCTTTAGCCATCTCATGGGCCCATGACCAACCTACCTCAGGTTCTGATCCCTCGTCAGGCTCACACGCAAATGCTGAAATAAGCACTTTCAACTTCGTCTTCTTACTTTTCATCAGGCTAATGCCGCGATGACTCGCTGGGCTTTGATAAGATTCTCTGCCTTAATGGTTTTAACTAGTTCTTCCGGCATCACCCGATCTGATTCCGTATCAACATACTCAAACAAAAGTTGGTTTTTACCCAATGCTCGGAATCTTCTCCACCAAGATATCAATGGATTCTCCCCCCTCACGAACGTAAGGGTTTCACCAAAATAACTTCCCACCGCTATCGAAATGCTTTGGGCTGCACACCGCCCCATCTCCGAATCAGGGAGCCGAACCGTCATCCCTGGTTTTTCCCATAAATAACTGCGCACTTCACCATTCCAATGCGCGGACCAGCCTCTGAACCACTTTAAAGGACTCTGATAGAAGCAGTGCTTAAATAACTTCCAGCGTAAACGCTTACTAGTAGAGTGCTCGATGTTGATATCCTGTCTATCGCATAGAATAGATTCCCCTAAAGAAACGCCAAAAGAACCAAAAACTTGATTCAACAAAGCGAGAAAGCGATCCCGCACACCCTCATCTGAACCAATCATCCGAATATCTTCCCGATATCTTGTCTTGAAACGCCCACCCCACAGCAAATTTGATAGTAGAAGCATCATTGCTTCATGCTCAGGTGCTGGAATATAAAATTCAAAACTACCAAAAAATAGACGCCGATGATGATTTAACAATGGGATGCCTAAATAACTCATTCCGTGCCATTGCTGTGGACCATGATAAAAATCGAGATGAATCGGCAAATCTGTATCTGGGAACTCAATCCAAAGTGCCACAAAATAATTTCGCCGGTGAACATGCGTGACCTCTCCCCCTAAGCTTTTAACCAATCGATCAAGAATCGATACTGAACGGCCCAAATATTTGGGATGAACAAAGAGATCAAAATCATTCCCAATTATTTCAGGAAAATCCGTATAATTTCGAAGTGCAATTGGGACGGCTCCAAGCCCTTCCAAAGAAAGAATTAACTCTCGGAAGAATTTAACTCCAGTTGGTGAAACTACCATCATGATTTACCACGCTGCACCGATAATCTCTTAATCACATACCCTGGTTGAAGCATAAGAGAAGCTATTCCATAGCTTACTGCTCGGAGGTAAGACTTCTCAGCAACTGCGAATCCAGCTCCACGATAATACCCTTTTGCTCTAATTTTGCGCCAGCGATCAATTTTCCGAAGCAAGGGAGCACTTGACCACTCCTTCCTAAACTCTTCAATACTTGGCTCAGGCAAGCCCTTACGACGAGCACGTAAACAAGACCTAACCCATTCAAACTGCATCCGAGTTTTTACAAAATTAGAGGTGACTGCTGAAGCATGATGAACTCGATAATCTACAAGGTATTCAGGCTGCACTTGCACTTGCCATCCTGCCTCTGCAATCCGATTCCATAAATCAATATCATCAGCAGGCCAAAATTGCCCACGGAACCTTAGCGTGAGATCATTAAAGACCTCTCTTCTCAAAATTACTGAGGGACAAAAAAGACCAAACGGATCATCTCCACATAGATAAGTTTGCAATTTTTCTAGCGTGAGAAGGTCCAATTGTCCCCGACCCACCAAATTACCGCTGGAACTAATATAATTCACAAACGAACAAGAACAACCAATTTTAGGATTCGCCTCCATGAATGCCACCTGCCTTTCGATACGATCTGATGAGGAAACGTCGTCAGAATCATGTAATACAATATACTTTGACTGACATCTCTGAAAAGCCTCGTTTAAAACTTCAGCTTTCCCACGATTGTGTTTATTATAAATAACCTTACTATTTTTAAGGTGATTTAGATTTCTGGCTGAATCATCTGTTGATCCATCGTCTATAATTTCAATTTTAAATGACTCGTAAGTCTGACAAACTAAAGAATCAATTGCAAGCTGAAGAAAATCACCGCCATTGAAATTAGGTATGTATACCGTTACAGTATGAGAGCCGGTATAGTTATTATCACTCATTTAAAATTCAATGAAAATTAAATACTTTAGACTACTTCTAAACAATTGAAATTTTTGTTAAATACTAGATTTTTATTGTTCATACTATATTGCATTATCCAAGCTTACGGTAGCCCCATTTACGAATGGGCTCTTCGAAAAATTTAAAAGAC
>JBDNAW010000041.1:0-9507 GCA_039768255.1 Akkermansiaceae bacterium
GGGCCAGTGTCAGAGAGCAAATTCTCAGAAGAATCCCTTCAGGGGAGTGGCCGCCATTCACCATGCTGGCTGGCATACCTCATTCCTTCGCACCATGCTTTCCTAGCGTTGACGTAAAGTACCCATCACTCCAAAACTCACCTCCCCACAATTGTTTCTTCACTTGCTAATACCTGCGGAGTATCTCACAGGATGACAGGTTTTTGATCAACGGCAGCCATTTTATCATCAATGGTTTTTCATCGATGGCGCAGGGGAAAGGCAAGGCCCCTACGGAATGAACGAGATTCAGACCTATGCCAGTGAAGGCATAATCAATGCCGAGAGCCTCCTCTGGTATGAGGGTCTCGAAGACTGGTCTCCCGCAAGTCACTTCTCAGACATCGCGCCTTACTTGCCTACGGTCGCTGAAACGACACAGGCTAACCCTTATGCCGCGCCAGAGACAAATGTCACTGCCGGTGGGATTCAACTCGCCAACGGTGAATTTTCTTTTCCACCAGTCAAACGAGTCTCCTACGGAAAATATCTAGGACTCCTCGTTGGTGGAATCCTGATTGGATTCATTGGAGTCATGATGATCTCCTCATCGGCCCCATCTACCTCAGAGATGACCGATGAACAGCTCCTGCAAGAATTTGCTCGTCCATTAGAATCAGAACAAAATGGAGAATTTGCTTCACCTTCTTATGGAAGTAGCGCGCCAATGTCAGGAGCAGGAATTGGAGGATTAGTCCTCGTAATCGTCGGTGGCGGGATCTGGCTCTCCGGCATCATTTATGGATACCTCATGCTCTATCGAGCTTGGTTTGCGATCCAACCTGGTGGAGCTAGGACCACCCCCGGGAAAGCGGTAGGCTTTCTCTTCATCCCCGTATTTAACATCTATTGGAACTTCGTGGCCTTCCCTGGATGGGCCGATCATTGGAATCGGATCAAAGCCAATCATGGCAATCTCGCAGCTGCACCAGCGGTATCCTACGGGATCTTCATTACCGCTCCTATCCTCGCACTTTGTAGCGCAATTCCGATACTCGGATTTCTGATATTCCCAGTGTCCATAATCTTCAGCCTCATCTCGCGGTATCAAATGAGCAACGTGATTAACTTCATCGCTTCCTCTCATTCACAACAACAAATGAAGCAAGGTGGAGGCGGATTGAAACTCTACTAAATCTGCATCACGCCTTTCTTTTGCTCCTTAAACTTCACCGCCCGACGAACGCTGGTCCAGTCTCGCTCAAGCGGGGGAACTTTCGAAACCTAAGGTTCTAGAAATGAAAACGGGTTTCGAACTTCGGCATCCCCCCCTTGTCGGAAATTTTTCGGCACCGCTCAATAATTCGGTGATTTTCTTGTTATCCCTATGGAATTCGCTCCGTAGGATATGGCCTCATGAAGTTCGTTCCCTCGATTGCCCTTTCGCTCCTGCTGACCACTTTCGCTCAAGCAGGTGACCCCGTTCATGCACGATACCTCCGCATTGGACTGCCAGGCGGCAATAAGCAACTGACCCTTGCTGAAGTCGAAGTCATGGTGGGGAAAAAGAATGTCGCCCGCGATGGAAAGGCGAGGCAATCATCGACAGCTAGTGATGGCGTTGCATCACGGGCCATCGATGGAAACAAGAGTCCTCAATGGAATAAAGGGGGGCAAACGCACACCGCGCTCGAGAAAAAGCCATGGTGGGAACTCGACCTCGGTAAAGTTCGGCCGATTGATCATATTTCCATTTGGAATCGAGCCGATGGTCTCTCGAAGCGTCTTGATGGATTTACGCTCACTCTTTTTGATGAAGATCGGAAAAGGGTGTTTAGAATCGACCGCAATGCCGCACCGGATGAGGTCTATGATATTGACTTCCGAGCAGGGGGACATGTCAGTTATCGCACTGCAAATGGGAAGAAGGTGAAAGTCGTTCAGGTCCCAAAAAATTACAAAGACGCCTCACCATTTCAGTTTCAAAAAAGCGATGTTGTTTCGATCATCGGAAACGGCCTGGGAGATCGCATGCAACACGCAGGCTGGACTGAGACCCTCATCCAGTCTGCCCTTCCACAGCATCAATTGAGCTTCCGGAACATGGCCGTCACTGGGGACCGTGCTAACAACTATCCGCGTTCCCGAGGATTCACTCCGATGGCGGAATACCTTCAACACGTAAAGGCTGATGTCGTGATTGCGATGTTTGGTTACAACGAGTCTTTCGACAAATCGCCTGCGGATTATCAAAAAGAGCTCACTCGCCTCGTCAACGATGTTCGGAGAGCTCAGCCCAATGGCGCAACCTTCCCTCGCATTGTGCTCTGCAGCCCCATTGCTCACGAGAACCTGAAGGACCCCAACCTTCCAAACGGTCGCGCCAACAACAAGCGTCTCCTCGCAATTACCGAAGCGACCCGACTTGCGGCAAAGGATAACGGAGTGGCCTTTCTTGATCTATTCAACCCCTCAATCGAGCTCTACGCGTCTCACGATGAGCCACTGACTTTGAATGGTATCCACCTCAACGCGGCAGGTCACCAGGCGATCGGCGAAATTATTTCCTCAGCTTTAGTGGGGCAAAAAATCACAGCTTCACCGAAGAACGAAAAACTGCGCTCCGCTGTTCTCGATAAAAACTGGCACTGGCATAACCGCTACCGTGCCACTGATGGAAACGATGTCTGGGGCGGACGCTCCACGCTCAGGTTTGTCAACGGACAGACTAATGCCGATGTTCTCATGCACGAGCTGGACATGCTCGATGTCACCACCGCTAACCGCGACGAGCGAATCTGGGCTGTTGCTTCCGGTAAGGACATGAAGATCGATGACACCAATGTTCCTGCCCCGATTCCCGTCATTTCAAATGTTGGTGGTGGCTCTCGGAGTTCCAGCAAGAAGAAGGAAGGCACGCTCAACTACCTTGATGGTAAAGAAGCAATTTCCAAAATGCGTCACCCGAAGGGCTTCAAAGTAAATCTCTTCGCCGATGAGAAAAAATTCCCCGAGCTCGTCAACCCAGTTCAGATGCAGGTGGATTCTAAAGGTCGTCTCTGGGCCGCCGTCTGGCCGACCTACCCCAAGTGGGAGCCACTCAAAAAAATGAACGACGCGCTCCTGATCTTTGAAGATGATGACAATGATGGTGTGGCCGACCGCGTGAAGGAATTTGCAAAAGTCCACAACCCACTTGGCTTTGAGTTCTGGAACGGTGGAGTCATTGTTTCCTCTCAGCCTGACATTCTTTTTCTGAAGGACACCGATGGCGATGACGTCGCTGATGTCCGTATCGTTCTCATGCAAGGCATTGGCTCATCAGACACACACCACGCCGCAAACAATCTCGTTCTTGGGCCGGACGGAGGAATCTACTGGCAGAGTGGAATCTTTCTCCAACACAACCACGAGACCCCTTGGGGCCCCTCTTTGAAAACAGGAGCCTCCGGAATGTATCGCTTTGATCCCCGCCGCTACACTATCCAATTCTTTGCTGGAAACAGTCCGAATCCTCACGGCACGACCTTCGATCAATGGGGGTATCATTATGCCAACGATGGCACCGGCGGCCGTTCTTATCAGGTCCGTCCTCATGAAAAGGGCTTCCGTATGTTCCCCCTTGTGAAAACCGAGATGCGCCCCGTTGCCGCAGATGACATCATTTCCAGCACCAATTTCCCGGAGGAAATGCAGCAAAATTTCATTCTCTGTAACACCATCGGCTACCTCGGAGTGAAGTCCTACAAACTCCACCGCGATGGATACGAGCCTGAGAACCGGAAAGCTGGAGAAGTCTGGGGAACTCCTGCCGATGAACTCCTCGTGAGCAGCGATGGCAACTTCCGCCCCTCTGATGCCATCTTCGGCGCAGACGGCGCAATGTATGTTTCAGATTGGCACAACGTCATCATCGGCCACATGCAGCATAACGTGCGAGACCCAAATCGTGATAAGAAGCACGGGCGAATCTACCGCATGGTTTACGAAAGCCGCCCGCTTCAAAAGCCGGTAAAAATCGATGGAGCTTCCATCACTGAGCTTCTTGATAATTTTAAACATCCAGCGACTGGCGTGCACCATCGCACTCGTATCGAACTCAGTGAACGGAACTCAGCCGAAGTCACCAACACCGCACGCGAGTGGGCCGAGCAATTCGACCCTCAAAATCCCGATCACGCCATCCCTCTTCTGGAAGTCCTCTGGCTCCATCAGCAACACAACGTGCGCGACAATAACTTCCTAAATCTCGTTCTCAATTCCGCGAACCCTCACGCGCAGCGAAACGCTGCCGTCGTAAAGCATCACTGGGAAGTCACCGACCCCGCGCTCGGAAAACAAGAAGTTGAAGAGCACCAAGAGGAAGTGATCAAAAAGGGGGGGATGATTTCAGACACCGATGCCCTCACCACCATTCTGATCAACACCGTGGTCGAGAAGATCAAATTCGATGTTTCCGAAGTCACCGTGAAGTCAGGAAAACAAGTGAAACTCATTTTTCACAATCCCGACTTCATGCCGCACAACCTTCTCCTCGTGAAACCTGGCACCGCTGACTCAGTCGCCGCTGCCGCAATCGCACTGGGAGCTGATGGCTTCAAAAAACAGTTCGTTCCAGATGATGAAAACATTCTCGTCGCCTCCAAACTCCTCGAGAAAGACCAAAAAGAAGAACTCGAATTCACCGCTCCCACCGTGCCTGGTGACTACCAGTTCGTTTGCACCTTCCCTGGGCACGCCGTTCTCATGAGGGGTGTTTTAAAAGTGCGGTAGTCAAATGTCACCTCGGCAAGAGGGGCATTGGGCTCCTCTCGTGCCGTGTCACTTGTTAGTGAGGGCTTTGTTCTCGCATCTATGCTGCTGCGAGATCGGATATGAATTTACCGATTGAACAAGTTGTTAAGAATGCTTCATCGGTGGACTCCGGTGGAACACCTTTTTCTCGCCCCGTGCCAAAGCTGTCACTTGCAGTCTAACCTGGAATCACCAACTCCGTACGCGAGGTGCGAGGTGCGAGGTGCGAGGCAGAAAGTAAAAGAGTTAATTCCCCAATTTTTTATTGGTCTGAAGAGACGCGGTAAAACCCAACTCCGTTAGGAGTCGAGAGTATAGGCACCTCACTAGGTGACGTGAGCAGATGCCCAGCTGGCAATGGGCCCCAGTTGTCGCAATCAGAAGAGTATTGGAAAACGACATTGGAACGCATCCCACTCTCGGCAACGTTGAGGCGAAGCCCTTCAGCAGTCATCTGAAAAAGCTCAGTCGATACCGTGGGATTGTCATGCCCCAGCGCAAAGAGAACGTCATTGGGAATTCGGGGGTTTAAATCAAAACCATCCTGCTGATTCTCCGCCAAGCCCAATTCAGCAGCCCACTCATCAAAAGTTGGCGGACGAATGATAAAAGCTGTTCCAACAGCCTTGAGCGTACCACTCACCTCTACTGAAGCCTCTATCCCGCCTTCATCAACTGGAATGGTGTCATCAATCGAGATCGGAAGCGTCACTGTGACATCGTAAAAAACCTTCCGATCTGGCCCCTCAACGGGATTTGTCAATGCGACCGTCCCTTCCCCCGTTCCATTTCCAGTGATCGGACTTTCCGAAACATCACTGTTTACAGGATTATCGAGCGCTTCTCCACTGATCGTGCCTTCATTGAGCGTGAAAGTGTGAAGGGCGGCATCGAACTTACCCGTCTCTCGATTCACTGGCCCAAAACCAAGCGGAGTATCTGCCGTGCCTTTCAAATTCTCCGCATTCAGAGAAGCGACAGTGATGATAAAGAAGGCACGGAGGGTAAAATTCATATCCGTCGCGCTGATATCGGCACCCGTGATCACCAATGAATCCGTCGTCCCAGAGGTAGGGTCAATATTAAGCGCGACTTCCGCGGTTCCAGTCAACGTCGTCCTATCACGATCAGACGCACCACTCGCCCCCACCGTGATGTCGAATTGATTAAAACCCGCCTCTTCAACCAGCGTCAGGCTCCCAATGTTCGGCTCTTGAGCACTGGCCACGAGGGGGAACAAAACTGCAAGGCATTGGTTGATTCTCATTAATTTATTACTAACACAGAATTTCAGCTCAACAAGCGAGGGGAAAGAGGATTTCAAAATCACGCAAAGAACGACATCAATTCATCTTCTTGAAGACCCGGCACTAAGGCAGCTCCTTCTCCGAGCGCAGCGGACATGAGTTCTTTTTTTTCTTCCTGAAGCGCGAGGATTTTCTCCTCCACCGTACCTCGGGTAATGAACTTGTAGCTCGTCACAACATTCTTCTGGCCGATCCGGTGGGCTCGATCGGTCGCCTGTGCTTCGACAGCCGGATTCCACCATGGATCGAGGTGGATCACGGTGTCTGCCGCGGTGAGGTTGAGGCCCACACCGCCGGCTTTGAGCGAGATCAAAAAAACGGGCGCGTTCCCCTCTTGGAATCGGTCCACCACTTCCGCACGCTTTTTGGTCTGGCCGTCGAGGTAGCAGTAGTCCCATTTATTTTCGAGAAGCATCGGCACTACTCCCTGAAGAAGTTGAACGAACTGGCTAAAGACGAGCACGCGATGCCCACCACGAATCGCTTCTTCAAGGAGGCTTGCGAGTTCATCGAGTTTGATCCCCGCATCCTTATCCCTCACTTGCATCCCCGGCAGGAGCCGTAAATCACAACAAGCCTGACGGAGCCGTAAAAGCGCCGTCAGCGCAACGATACGCTTCTTGCCATCATCGGCCTGCTCAACTTGCGCACGACTCTCCTGCAAGAGCGAGTGATAGACACCGGCCTGTTTCTTGGTGAGATCACAATAGCGCACCTGCTCGATACGGTCCGGAAGATCTTTCGCCACTTCTGTTTTAAGACGACGCAGAAGAACCGGCCTCAACTTGCGTGAAAGTCGACGCGCGAGCGCGGGATCGCCGCCTTTGCGAAGAGGTTTCTCAAAACGATCCGCGAAGACTTTTCGCGGCCCAAGGTAATTCGGAAGCGCGAAGTTCATGATCGACCACAAGTCCTGCAGCGAGTTCTCAACCGGAGTTCCAGAAAGCGCGAAACGGTGAATCGCATTCAATTTAAAAACGGCTTTAGAAATCTGGGCGTCGGGATTTTTAACCTGCTGCGCCTCGTCGAGCACCGCGATGTCGAACTCGCGCGCGTGGAACTTCTCTGCATCGATTCTAAGAATGGCAAAGGAAGTGATCACAAGATCAGCCTTGGGGATTCCCCCACGCTTCGGCCCCACGTGCTCCGCAATGCTCAGTGAAGGCGTCCACTTCTGAGCTTCTGCAGC
This sequence comes from Akkermansiaceae bacterium, assembly GCA_039768255.1. Classification (GTDB taxonomy): domain Bacteria; phylum Verrucomicrobiota; class Verrucomicrobiia; order Verrucomicrobiales; family Akkermansiaceae; genus SW10. The sequence continues at coordinate 7,270 of JBDNAW010000041.1, forward strand.
CCAGTTCGAAACCAGTGAGGACGGACAGACAACGAGTGCCTTACCACCTCGTTTCTCAATGAAGGTGAGCGTTTGGAGAGTTTTCCCCAAGCCCATGTCATCAGCGAGAATTCCACCCATCCCTAGCTCCGCGAGCTTCCACATCCAGCGAACGCCATCCGCTTGGTATGGTCGTAGGTAATCCGGAAGATCAAGTTCGATTTGCTCTTCCTCCTCCAGAACCATCCCAAAATCTCTTGCGCTGGCTTTGAGAAATTCCGCCTGCCGCGCATCAACCTCAAAGACCCCAGAAGAATCGACCCGTGCCTCACAATCCGCGATCGTTTCCTGAACCTCTTGAATAAAATCCGAATCAATAACCGCGATCTTTCCTTGTCCAAAAGCCTGTTCGGCTGAGCCCATTCGCAGCATCCGCTGAACTTGCGCGGGGTCCAGCTCTTCGGTATCGACCTTAAATTTGGGTTCCACCGCAAACCAATCTTGCCCCGTCGAGCTCCATTCCCAATCCGGCTTCACCGCCACCACTTGCGAGGCTGCCATTTGAAAACGATCCCCTTTTTCAACCGCCCAATCGCTCGGCAATTCAGGCACCGCATATGCGTGGAATTTGAGAATCTCTTCCCGCTCACGAAGTGCCATTCGATTCCCCTTCGCCGGACCTTCGAATCCCCACTCCCGCAGATAATTGATGACCGCTTTTTCCTTTGAGAGACTCGTCAGGAGTCCGGTGTTGCCAACAAACTGCGCCTCGCCATCAAGGCAGCTCGCCTTGTGGCCATCGTAGTAAAATGACAACTGCGCTTCGAGATGACGAAGTGATCCCTCAAAGCGAATCAGAACTTCCGGAATCCCCTCTTCCGGCAAGGAATCCCAAATGGCATCTGGAATTTCAAACCACCGCAAAAGCTGGCTCAAGGTTTCCTCCGCCGCCGAAGCCGAAAGCTGCAGACCACGCTCCAGTACCGGTTGATACTTCTCGGGAAGAGAGAGGCAAAGAGGCGCAATGACATCATCCGTCCTACTGAAAGCATTTCCACCAGCCTTCAAAATATCACCAACCGGCCAATCCACAATCACTCGCTCGCCGATCAACTTTAAAGGAAGCCGTGAGATCGTTGGAGAGATCAACACCTCAGACTTTCTCCCCAACATCACCCGAGGGTGCCCCAATAAACCGACAAGTAACTGGAGGAATTGATTCTGGTCAAAATTCACTACCCCCGGCGCCTCTCCTGGGAAAATTTCGCGCAAAGTTTGCCACAATTCTTCGTCAGCCGAGTCTAATTGATATGGCCCTTCATTCAAGGCCGTCAGAAGAGTCTCCTCCCCCTCAATTATCACGCCAAAGCCCACCATCAGCTGGCCACGATTCCATGATTCCTCGATCTTCAGCGGAAGCATCACCGCTAGCTCCACCGGAGTGCCCTCTTCAGCAATCGCTGGCCATTTATCTTCTACCTTCTCGACTACTGCTGACTCTGGCTGAGCCTGCGGATCGATCAATTCCAATCCCACCGCTACGATATGCTGACACACCCGTCCATCACGACGCACCGCGAGGCAGGTGCATTTATTCTCCATGTTTGTCGGTGAGATCACCCTCATCGAAATCCGCTTCACCTTTCCACTCACCCGCGTTTCACCGGAAAGGACCCCCTCTTTATACTCCGCATTCTTCACACGCCCCTCACGATGAATGATCCGCGCCTTTTTCATCGCCTCCCAACCACCAGCATCCATCAACAGGTCACGTGTCAATTCCAGCTCACTCATCTCTCGTCAACGCTAGCCATTGGCTGCCGAACTGTCTATCCTTCGCGCGTGACGAAAGCCGATGTCATTCCAGCCCTCGTAGAAAAACAGCGCGAGCAAATCACCATCTTGAAAAACGCCCTCTCCGATTCGGAAGAGGGCGCCTGTGGAGATGAGACCAAATCCGAAGGGAAATACGACACCCGCGCTATCGAGGCCTCCTACCTCGCCGAAGCCCAACGCGAGCAACTCGCCATCGCCGAAAAGAACCTCGCCCTCCTCGAACGCTTCGAGCCCGAGGACTTCAACTTCAATGCCGAAATCGCCCCCGGCGCCCTCGTCGAGTGCGATAGTGACGACGGCATCTGCTTCTTCCTCCTCGCCCCCGTCGGTGGAGGCCTGGTCATCGACTTCCTCGGCTGTGAGCTCACCGTTGTCACCCCCGACTCTCGGCTCTACCAAGAGCTCCTAAGCCAGAAAATCGGA